>NZ_JAUBSD010000019.1:0-12319 GCF_036704575.1 Microcoleus sp. K5-D4 | reverse complement strand
GAACCGGAAAAACCTGTAGCAGCGACTGAATCTGCGGTTCAAGTAACATCAACCACTACCGACGAACCAGACAAACCAGTTGCTACAGACTCCGCAACAGCTCTCACATCTGAACCGGAAAAACCTGTAGCGCCCCCTGAATCGGCTAGCGAAAAACTGCCAAGTGAAGAGACTATCTCAGCGGGAGAAATCGCACCAGATAAACTACCAACCGATTCGGCAATTTCAACCGCCGAAAAACCCAGCGAAACTGTTGCCACCAACAATCCAAATAGCACAGCCGCCAAAACAGATGCAGATGCAGGCGAAACAGTTGCCACTGAAGAACCAAAAACAGGCGAGACTTTAGTTGCTGTTTCCCCAGATGCCAGCAAGCCAGAAGACGACACAAATACTGACACTAGCAACGGGGAAGAAACAGAGAAAGAGAATTCAACTACTGCCGTAGCAACCACTGAAACTCAAAAAGAACCAGAACCTATTACGGAGAAAAAGTTAATTTCTCTCTTTACATCGGGGGTATTTACTACGGATCAAACTGGTCTCCTCAGTATAGACTACCAATCCGATAATGGGATGTTCCAAGGTGAGTTAGCTTTTTTTAGTTTAGAAGATTTAGACAACTTTGAGCCGGGTTCTGAAGCATTCATTAAAGAAGTAGCTGCGCGGTCTTTAAGTAACTCGGTGAAAGGTCATGTAGTAATTAATGATGCTACAGAAGCTGCACGGTTTCCCAGTCTGTTAGGAGAGAGTAATGCCAATCAAGGAGTCTACTTAGGAGTCAAGAGTTTTGAAGTTACTCCTGGGGGTAAATATGGGGTGATGTTGGTTCCCAACGGTAGTGTGAAGTCTGTGTTTGATAATCCGACTGTTGGGGGCGATCAGCGTCCTTTATTTTCTATGGCAATGGCGAATCCTGTGGAGGGATTTCACTTTGGTCAGATTGCTGATATCACGGGAGAAGGTAATACCTTTGTCATGGAGGATATGCGGTTAGATGCAGGAAGTGACCGGGATTACAACGATATCATTTTCCAAGTGCGCGGTGCGACGGCCAAAGCTGCCTTGCTGGATACTGTGATTAACCCAGATAAAGATTGGCGGAAAACTGATTCGGGCAAAGCACTTATTGCTTATGCGAAACCTTACATTACCCCGGAATTAAAACCAAATGTAAATGCTGAACTATCCGATTCAGTTGATGAGTTAGAAAAGGACATTCTGAATCCATCAACTTCAGATCAAGAGACTCCCACAACTTCAGCGCCTGCCACTACCGACGAAGATACTACTGATGCAACCCAAATTGAAACAACAGATCAGGTAGATACAAAGCCTACTACTCCAGTAGTGACGACTGAGAAAGAAGTCCAAGATACTGGTGATAATCCTGGTGATTCGACTCAGGTTGAAACAACCGACAAGATAGAGACAAAGCCTACTAATTTAGAGGTAACGACTGAGGAAGGAGTCAAAGATACTGCGAATAACTCTGATGATTCAACCCAGCTTGAAACAACCGACGAAGTAGATGCAAAGCCTACTCTAGTAGTGACGACTGAGGAAGAAGTCAAAAATACTGAAAATAATCTTGGTGATTCGACTCAGGTTGAAACAACCGACAAGGTAGAAACCAAGCCAACGGCAGGTGCGACAACACCAACTGCTGGCAAAGATACTGTGGCCGATTTGACGGCAAAATTACCCGTTGAAAAAACGCCTCTTCCAGTAGCGACAACTGAGGTTAAAAACCAAGTTACTGAAGCACAAGCAACACCAGCTTTGCCATCCCAATCTAATGTTGAGACGGAAGTAGCTGCGACGACACTAACGGAAAAGCTAGAAACAAAACCGGAAGTTTCGCCACCGGAAAGTCTGACGAAAGTAGAAACTCTACTGGAAGTTTTGCCATCGGAAAATCAAGCAAACGTAGAAACAAAACCAGAAACATTGCCAGCAGGAAGTCAGAGTAAGGTAGAGACAAAAGCGGAAGTTTTACCACCGGAAATTCAGGCAGATATAGAAACAAAAGCGGAAGTTTTACCAGCGGTAATCCCGGTGAAAGAAGAAGCTAAGCCAGGGGTAGTAACTGAGGTAGAAAAAACAGAGCCTACTAAAGTTGTTGTAGTCGCAAATCCTGTAGAGTCGGTGAATGAAAGTCAGCCAACAGCGGTTATTGAGAGTAAAGAGACTCCAGCGGTTGTGCCACTGCAAGCAGCGCCGACTATGCCAGTTGCAGGTACGAATACTGCTGTAGAGTCGCAGAAAAAGGAGATAGTTACTCAGACTGAGACTGCGGGTGTTAATGATGCTGCACCCAAAGAGTCATTGCCAATTTATCCAACAGTTGAAAAACCAACTGAGGATAATTCGACTGCTGCGGTAACTCAACCAGTTAAGGAGGAAGTAGCACACAACAAGAATGATGTCAATGCTGACTGGATTGCGCGATTGGAAAGCATTAAACAACGTTTGAGTAATTTGGGTAGTGCTGATGTGGTTGCCGAAAATGCGATCGATCGCACTTTGATTGCTCGTTTGGAAACGATGACTGAGAAGTTGAGGGCGCAAACTGGATCGACTCCTATTTCGGATAATACAGCGGCGTTGATTTCGCGGCTGGAAGATATGGTAGTGAAAGTAGCACCACCTGCGATCGCACCAGTACAGTTTGAGTTTCCTCAAGCCGATCGACCTTTGGTAGGTTTTATCAACGATACTGGCTTGATTGTCAATAATCCGGCTGAGGAAAAGAGTCCGATCGTTGCTGAGGAAAAACCTGCAAATAGCACAAACAATCCTTCCCCAGCAGCTAATGGAGTTAATAATAACCCGTCGCAGCCAGTCGATCGCGCTCAAGATAATTCAAGTCAGTGGGTAGAATCTCTGATTAAATTTGTGGATGCAGCTAAGGTATCGAAGCAACCCCATGCCGTTGTGAATATTAACATCAACCTGACTCAAACTCAGCCTGATGGAACTGTGATTCCCCGCAGCGAACTAACGGCAGCAGAACGATCGGCGATCGCCTACGCATATCAGAACAAAGTGATCGTTGTTGTTCCCGCTGGAGATAACCCCGGCACAATGTCGGCTCTGGGTCTATTATCTAAGGAAGTTGACAACGTAGTTACTGTTGGTGCGGCTCAACGATTTAACAATTCGGTTGCACTATCTAATGCCTTTAAATTGGCAGATTATTCGGGCAGTGGCAATACTCTTGATATTCTCGCTAACGGAAGCAGCGGCAGTACATCCAGCACAGAGGTTGCTGCTGTTGAAGTCACCAATGGACTCGCTCAAGTGTTAGCAGCAAATCCTAAGCTGAATTACACTCAGGCAATTGACGCGATCAAGCGTACTTCTACAGACCTCGAACGACCTAATTGGGACGCTCAAACTGGGTCTGGTTTGCTGAATGTTGCTGCTGCGGTACAGTTGGCAAAGGTAACTACACCGGAACTTTACACGATTAAACCCGGACAGCGAAGCATTACTGATATTTTCATTTCTCAACATCCGAGTACCAAGCAGTTACCCGGAGATCCGACTCATCCTACGGTGAAAGTCCCTGGAATTTCTCAAACAAATGTCGATCGGGGCAGCAATAATCTTGCTAATGCAACGCAACTGATTCCTTCCGCTACCGAAGATGTCATCGATCAGGTTAGCAGCGTCGATCCGTCGGATATTTATCGGGTTGACAGTCGCTACTTAAATGGTGCTAAGTTTTCCGTCCTCTCAGGCGACTTATCCGTCAGCTACCTGACAACTTCTGGACAATTATTGGGGACTCAATCCTTCAGCAAGGGCAGTCATAAATTGCAGTTGCCAGCCAATGCACCAGCAGAGGTGATTGTCAAGATCGATCGACGCAATGCCGATCCTGCAACTTACGTTCTCTCTGGATTTGAGAGTACCGCGACTGAGCCGTTTAATATTGATTTGGAATATGAAACGCCACTGAGTGCTTCGCAACAGGCGATTATGCAAGCCGCTGCCAAAAGTGTGGCTGGATTAATTGGCAAAGGGTTGCCGACTGCTGTGGTTGACGGCAAGATTATCGACGACATCAATATCAAGATTTCCACTGCCAATATTGACGGTGTGAGTGGCACCCAAGCGCGAACTAAAATTGATTTCATGCGCTACGGAAGTATGTTGCCCGCTCAATCTTTAGTGCAGTTTGATGCAGCGGATATTGCCGAGTTGGAGCGTTCTGGGAAGCTGTTCAGCGTTGTACAGCACGAGTTTTTACACGCTTTGGGCTTTGGGAATCTTTGGGAAGCTAAAGGTTTGGTGGATTATGCGGGTACGCCACTGGCTCAGTATAACGGTGGAAAGGCGGTTGATGCGTTCAAAGATTTGGGCGGTTTGACTGATGCGATTTCTCTGGAAACTGAGGGTAAAGGTTCGGCTGGTTTCCACTGGAATGAGGCGCTGTTCCAAGATGAGGTAATGACGGCCGATTTGAACTTCAGCGGTAAAGCTGGGAATGCGCCGATTAGCCCTGTGACGATCGCATCTTTGGCTGATTTGGGTTACGAGGTGAATTTGAATGCGGCAACTCCTGATTTTGGATTGTTTGGCGGAGCGCGATTTAATGCAGAAGATTTAACGCCGGAGCAAATTGAGGCTGTCCGGCAATTGGCAGAGATTTTTGATGGTGGGGATGAGCCTTCTGAACCTGCTATTTTGCAAGAGGTCGATCCGAGTAAAGTAGCGCCGGAGATTTGGGCACACGCGGAACGCGCACCAAACGGTGAATATTACGATTGGGTAGATTATGTCGTTAGCATTCCTGGTGATGGTCTGATCAGGGTTGCTGAACGCACGATGGGCAATGGCAGCGAAGCGAACTGGAGGTGGATTGCCGATCGCAACGGTATATTTCGAGCTCCCTACTACATATATTTAGGCGACACAATTCAAATTCCCGTTCACCGTCCTAATTACGAGCAAGAGCAAGAAGCCGAACGGCAGCGTCGCGAACAAGAATTACGGGAGCGACAAGAAGAAGAAGCTCGTATTCGGCGAGAACAGGAAGAGGCTTTTGCGCGGGATCAAGAGCGAGTTCGTCAAGAAGAGGAAGCGCGACGCCGGGAAGCGGAAGCCCAGCAACGGGAACTTGAAGAACAACAACGGCGTTTGCGTGAACAAATGGAACGCCGTCGCCAAGAGGAAGAACGCCGTCTGGAAGAAGCGCGGTTGGCTGAGTTGGCTCGTCAGGCGGAGATTGCGCGCCAACAAGGCAAGGGAGGATTGGATTGGTATCTTGCCAAGCCTATGCCTGAGTTTGGGCCTGTCGATCCGTTTGAGACATCTCTAACGGGTGAAACAGTTGGCAATTTGGTGCCGGATGATTACTATCGCTTTACCTTGTCTCGCGGTGGTCGGATTACGGCTGAACTGAGAAAGCTTTTGGCTGATGCAGATTTGGTTCTGTACGATGTGCGGAACGAACCTATTGCCTATTCGATGCGGGAGGGAATTACGGATGAGCAAATTATTGCTGATTTGATTCCTGGTACTTATATGCTGCGAGTCAATAGTCCTAAAGGTGTGACGACTGACTACGAGCTGATTGTTAAGTTCCAACACAAGCTTTCTGCTACTCAAACTCAACCTTTACCTCCGGGTTGGCGGCCTAGTGGTAGTGGCGGTAGTGGCGGTAGCGGTGGTGGGAACACGTCTCCGGGTGTAACGTTTGCTGACCCCCGAATTAAGCAGATTTATAATACTGCTTTGAATCGATTTGCGACTGCGGAGCGAGGGAAAGCTAATGCTAAAATTCAGGATTTAGATGCTGAAAAACGGCGGTATCAGCAGGAGCTTGAACAGCTACTTGCTCGGATGAATGATGAACAGCGGGCTAAGATTCATGGAGCACTTGATGGAGTGCGGAATCAAGGTCAAGGCTGGATCAATGATAAGGCTAATGGCATTAAAGGTAGTATCGACGGTACTGCTGATTGGGTTTTAAACCAGATTGACGGCTCGATTCCGTCTCAGGTGTACAGCGTACCTGGGCTTGGAGATCGAATCAGAGGCGCTAAGGACAGTTTGAAAGGTGCGATTAATGGTGCTAGGAGTTGGCTGAAGGACAGGGTTAATGATGTTCAATCTGGCATTAATGGCGCGATATCTTGGTTTGTTGAACAACTGAAAAATGCTTACAGAACTGGGGCTGAAATCAATGACGACATTGAAAGGTTATCACAGGAGTTAAAGAACAGAATTGATGAGCAGGTAAGAAACTTAAATAATTCGGTTGACCAGTTCAAGGGTAAAATTCTTGGCAACCTTGGATTTCTTCGCAATGTTGGAGTGGACATCCCAGAACTAAATTTTGGAATAGGTAAAACTCCTGGTTTTAAGTGGAATTTCTACGACAGTGTGGTGGCTCCTCTGGCTGATAAGGTGGCAAACCCAATTAAGAATACTGTCACATCTGTGGGTAATTCTTTGAAGGGAGCAGTCGATTTCGTCAAACCTCTGGCTCAGGGGGCGGTTGCGGAGATAACTTCTAAGTTATTCGGTGATGAGACTGGGAAGCTTTACAACAAGATTAAGGGGGTTGACCAGCAGATTGCAAATATTCGCACTGGTGTTGAGAGGGCAATCAACAACCAAGCATCTGTTTACAAACAACTACTTGATGATTTTGTCAATGGACTAGGACAAGCCGGGAACTTTGTCGTAGGTGCTTTGATGGGTGAGTTTAATGACAACCCATCTATTTGGCAGACACTGCTCGATAGTGTGATCGGTATGATTCCGATTGTGGGTGAAATTGGAGATGTACGAGATTTAATCGCCTACACTAAAAAATTCATCGATAACCCAGAGGAGATGCAAGACCCCTGGAACTGGGTGGGAGTTGCTGGATCTCTCATTGGGCTATACCCTGTTGTGGGTGGTGCGATCAAAGGTGTAACAAAAATAGCCCGTAATGCCGATTTTGTTAAAGAAATTCAAAAATTAGGGCCAGCAGTAGTTGATGCCGTCGTTGATTTTGCTGGGAAAGCATGGCCTGATGTTGTTCAAAAATCAACCAGGTTCTTTGACAAAATTTTGGATACTATTCAAGGGCTTGTGGGAATGGTGGTTGAAGGTATTCGACGTGGCAAAGAAGTATGGTCTAGTCTGAAACAATCAACCGCTCGTAATATTGACCAGATTCAAGGGTTCTTGTCCAAGCAAGCTGAAAATCTTGGAAAATTAAAGGATGCAGCTACCAGTGAAATCAAAAAATCATTTGACTGGCTCAAGAGTAAGTTGGATGACCTCTCTACTTCCAAGAATGAAGGAAACGAGGCTCACAATACTTCAAATGCGCTAAAACTTAAATACCGTCTTACCTTTGAGCAACAAATGACTGAGGTTGGCGAGGTGATAGCTGGTGGTTCTCATAAAACTCAATTTCGTGACGCTGCCAACTTCTCCAATCAGTACGGAGGAAACCCAGCGGATTGGGTCAAGATGAGAAGTACATCATATACGATCCAAGATGGAGGAGGGGACATAAACCTAGAAACGCACTGGGTGCAAAACCTCAAGACGGGCCAGCGTGTTGACTTTAAACTTAAGGAAGGTGACAAGGTTGTTTACAGACCCTAATAATAATGAGGTGCTTTATGAGAGTTAAATGTATCTCCACTTATCCTACTCAAGAACAGCTAGAGAAACTGGGTGATGGGTTTTATCCCAACCAGGAGTTTCACTTGACAGTAGGGAAGGAGTACCTTGCTATTGGCATACAGTTCGAGATAGGCTCATCTAAATGGGGAACAGGTGCTTGGATTCAGTTAGTGTCTGACTACGGCAGACTCTCGTTTGCACCACTCTGTTTATTTGAAATTACAGATGGTAAGGTATCGCAACTTTGGGTAACTCGTTTGTGGGAAGACGGTTCTGTGTCTTTGTGGCCATCCTCTTTCTATCGAGAATACTACCACGATGATCTATCTGAAGCTGTGCCAGAAATTGTCGAGGATTTTAAGAAAGTTATGGCAATGATTGAGGAAGAGTCGCTATCTTATTAACTTCTCAAAAACGTTATCAAAGGTTGAGATTTGACTCATTCTTATTACCGAACTCACCGCCTCAGCTTGGATATCTATTCCAGCTAGAGGCGGATAAAAAAGCAGTAGCAGCAAAATCTGGATTAGCCCAAACAATTTTCCTAATAGAACCCCAAACAAAACTATGAATGAACTTTGAAGAAATTTAGTAACAAATGGAACAATTAGCACAACAATGCCTAGCACGGGCTCCGCAATCTATGGAGAAACTAAGGCATTAAATATCATCCCTAGTTGAAGCGTCAAATTTATGATGGCATTATCCCAAAAAACGGCTAAAATTTGGTTGATCATCACCGAATATCCTTTAGCAGCTATTCCTTCCTCAGGTTATCTTCGTTGCTCCCTGACAACTGCTGTTAAAAAGCTCCTAGAAAAGGGCAACAATTTTGTTATCACAGAAAGTGAAAACAAGCAAGAAAATTCACATGATATTGAAGTCTTTTTTAACCCCCTTCAAACCAACAACCAGCTTTACAGAGCCTCCCTTTCCCGCCAACTCGCCGCCGGCTTACCTCCCGACATCGAACAAACCTCCCTCAAAGACGAACCCAAAGACTGGTTTATCAAAACCGCCGACTTTGGCGACGACTACGACAGAATTCTTCAACACCGCGACGGCGAATTCACCCAACTCCTAGAAGACATCGCCCGCTACCATCAAATATTCCAACAAGGCTATGACAAAATCATCCTCATCCGTCCCACCACCTACACCGGCTACGACATCCAACTCACCAGCGCCATGCAATGCTTGGGCTACACGAAAGAGCAATTTCAATTCATCATCGTTCAACCCATCGAACTCTACGCCTTCCACAAACCCACCCAGCAAATCCATCGCATCCCCGATATCGCCCCCACAGAATTGCTCAAAGCCGTGAGTATGGATGCACTGCGCTGGTACTGCCTCCGAGTTCCCCTCACAGAAGTTGCCCCCATTAACATCAGCACAGCAGGAAAACCCACCCCGCAAGATAGCCTCTATCGCGTTCAATCTGCATATCTTCGTTGCTGTACCCTGCTGCAACAAGCACATCAGCAAGGCATCATTCACCTAGAAACAAATGGGGGCGGCGGGGAAATTTCCCCTACCGAAATCGCACCTAAACTCATGTCATTAGCAGATTATGTCTGGGAATCTCCCGATGCCGCCACCCTAGCCAACCTTCTGCAAGCGGTTCCCAAAATCCTCGAACAAAGCGCCACCGAAATAGCCCCCCATCTGGTTTGCCGCCACCTGGAAGCAATCGGTGAAACCAGCCTTTCGTGGTTGGATTCCCTGAGTCTCAACCCGCAAAACTGCGCCCTTTTGTTAGCGACGAAGCAAACAATTTTTGAGTTATTAGAGAACGTTTTGGCGATCGCCTGTCCTGAGTCAACTTTTCCCGACTCAAATCCGATCTTTGTAAAGTTTTCTGAAGATTAGGTCGCGTTCTGCATAAAACTAGCGCCTTCTTCCAGATAGATAAGTGACGGTTGGTTTTTGAGTGCGACGGGCGATCGGCCTTGAACACTCGCCAACTGTCAACTTTTAATCTTTCCGAAAAATTATCCTGATGTCTGCATCTACCTTTGCCAACGAATTCTATCCGTTCAGCTTGGCTGTAAGTCTCCTAAGTGCGATCGGTCTTGCCCTACCCCAATCTGTTCAAGCCGCCAGCCTTACTCTCAGTCAACCACAGCCACTTAACACACAAGAATGGCTTCTTATATCAGAAGGAACACCTAGACCTAATGACGACGACGGAATTTATCTCGATCGCACAATCCCAACATCTGAATTGCCCGAAGAAGTTGCCAGAATTATTGGAGAAACTGTCGCTCGGACTCCTGATTTACCAGTCTCCAACCTGGAAATTACCAGCGTTCGCCAAGTCACATGGCGAGATGGTTGTATGGGAGTATATCGACCATTTTCTGCATGTACATCGGCTCTAGTTGACGGTTGGATTATTACTGTAGGAAACAGCGAACAAAAATGGGTTTATCACACAAATGGTTCCCGAACTTTTTTAGTTAGCGATGGCAATACTCCCCCTGTTGGCGATCCTCCCCCGATATCCCGCCCACCGGTTCCCCCTTGCCCTGATGGTGATCCTAAATGCGATCCTTTGAGACCAGACCAACCCGGTTCATCTCAACAAAACCCCATTATGCCAACCATAACTCAACCAGGTTTCTGGAGTTTCATCGATCTTCCCAGCGGTGTATGGAATGATCCGCCAACAGCTTACGGTTTTCGCTACGAAATGACTTCCAACTCTTTGTTTACTGAAATTCTTGATTTTCCTACTGGTTTTGCCAAACCTTTTACCGTGTTAGTAAAAGATGTGCTTTTAGGGCAATTTACAGCCGGAAATAGCGTCAATTTTAGTAACTATAGCACGTTGTTGGGCAACTTGCTAGTCGGCGGTAGCGGTGTTAAAGAATTTAGCGTCACCGGCCTCAATGTCGATCCGACTAATCCCGCTGCGTTTCCGATCAAACTGGAATTCAATACAGAGAAAGCCAACTTGAATATGCACGCCATGCTTAAGGAAGAAGCCGAAGCTGTTCCTGAACCTTCAGTGATGTTAGGTTTATTTGCTTCCGCTTCTTTCCTCGTGGGTGCTGTGCGGAAACGCAAACAAAGATTTTCTCGTTGATTTTCATGAATTTGGGTTTTGGGGAAAAGCGCGATTTCCTACGAAATAGCTTTACCCCTTTGCTCCAACCTTAGTTATAATCAGTAGGATTACGCACAAACACAACACAAACTAGAGGGGTTTATCAAATCTTTATAAAGCCTTTACCGAGTATTTATCAAGTCTTTATCAAGTTTTATCAAAATATTGATTTACATTAGCGATGAAATGCCTAATAATGAGATGTATCAAACTAATCACTATTTATTTCCTGCTAAACAGTCAAATCGCTACTAAATTCTCAATATTAATGGGAATTTGTAAAGTTTTCTTGAAAAACAGAGAATTGGCGTAAAAAGTAAGGCTTCGCTTAGGCAGACAGATTGTAGGTCAGAATCGCAGATGATCGATAGACCAGGTAACGAAGCGATGCCTACGGCTGGCTACGCCTACGCCCATTCCTGCTAGTTGCTTTTTGTAAATCTAAGTTTATTTATCGGGGTGCAAATGTCTAATATTGAAATCGGTAGTCTCAAAGATAACTATTTCCATATCGGTTCCACTGGTAAAACAGATTCTACCAATACCTATTTTTTCAGTCTCCCCACTATGGGTAGTGCCCGAATCTCTGCTGAAGGTTTTAGCGGTGATATCAATATGGAACTGCGGGACAAAGAAGGGAAGGTAATCAAAAGTATTTCAACTAGCGGCACAAATGCTGGAACTATTAGCATCGATAATTTAGGGGCGGCGGACTATATTTTAAATGTTTCTCCTGTTTCCGAAAACACAAACTATCAAATCAGTCTAACTCCAGATGGTAAAGTCGATCCGTTAACGGGCATGGGGGTTGATGCAGGATTTTTTGTAACAAATAAAAGTGAAGTGGGGGTCGATTTACTCAACGATGGAGGCAGATATCAAGGAGAAATAGCTATTTTTAGCCTCGATGGTATGGAGAAATTAACTTCAGATTATAAGGAATTTATTAAGGAAGCTGCCAAGCGCTCGCTGAGTAATTCTGTATTGGGTCATATCGTGATTTCTGAATCTATAGAGGGGGCAAATCCTCTATTTAGAGGCAGTTTTGGAGAAAAAAATTATAATAATGGGCCGTATAAGGGCGTGAAAACATTTGCCACAACTCCCGGAAAGGCTTATGCTGTAATGTTGGTGCCCAACGGTCAAGTCCAAGAGGTTTTTGACAATCCCGATATTGGTGGAGGTAAGCGTCCGCTGTTTTCATTATCTAGCCTCAACCCAAATGATGCTTGGCTGTACGGTCAAATAGCGGATGTTAATGGTCTTGGCTTGGTATTTTCCCTAGAGGATCAGCGGGTTGATACGGGTTCGGATGGGGACTATCAGGATGTTATTTTCAGGTTGACAGGTGCAACGGGTAAAGCGGTATTGTTGAAAGAAGTCATTAATCCCGCTAAGGATTGGACTACTTCTGAAAGCGGGAAGGAATTCATCGATTTTATCAACTCAATCCCTCCCGAAAACACAGCCCCAAAAAACTTGCGATTTGATGTGTTACCTGCTTATAAAGTGGGAGAAACAATCAGCTTTACGGGTGGGAAAGTTTACGATGCCGACGGTGTTGAT
>NZ_JAUBSD010000018.1:0-81595 GCF_036704575.1 Microcoleus sp. K5-D4 | reverse complement strand
TTGCTTTCTATTATGCCATCAACTTGGCAAGGCAATTATCTCAGTATTTATACTCATTGCAAAACTGGGATGCTCCCTTAAATTGTGGGTGGTGTCCGCCAGGGGAGTTAAAAGTGACTCCAACGTTTCGAGTTTTCTTTGGGCTGTGGCAATCAGGCGCGATCGCTGAATTAATAAAGCCTCAATTCCCGTTGCAGGTGCTTCTAAATCAACATTATTTCCCAATATACGGGCAATCTTGACCGTCAATTCATAATAGCGATCGAATTCATCATCAGTTAGTGCAATGAGTTGCGGATAATAGCAATAAGGACAAAGCACCTTATCTTGAAGCGCATCGCGGAGGGTATAATGAACTAAAGTCGATCCAAAATAATCAGTTATTGCCTCAGTGCCCACAGTATCAAACCCGCGTTGTGGTGTAGCCGAAAGCCCCAGTCTGTAGGTAGCATTTTCTGGCAAACAAGTCCGCAACTGCTGGGTTCCCAAATTATGCACTTCATCTACAATTAACAAAAAGCGACGAGAAACTTTGCCGATTTGATGTTGAAATAAATCGGAAGCAAAGGTAGCATTTGAAGTAATAATGCTAGCTAGTGGTCGAGTTCCCGCAGTTAAATTATAGAGTCTAACTGCTAATTCTCCTTGCCATTTAGTGTAACTGACTGCACAGGGTAAAGGGTCGAGTCCAAAACGTTCTGCTTCTGCTATCCACTGAGTAACGAGGTGAAGGTAAGGACAGACAATTACAATAAATAAGGGCGAACCAATATACTCATAAAGCAAGCTAGCAGTAGCTAAGGCAGTAATCGTTTTACCGTTACCTGTTGCCATTTCCAAAATTCCCAGTCCCGCATTCGCAAACCATTCTTGTATCGCTTGGCGTTGGTGTTTCCGTAAAGTAATATCGCTAGGAATTTTGAGGGTTTCAGGTGGCTTTTTGGCAGCGTAGTTCACGTTATAACTTCCCTTACTTTCTGAAGCATAAGGCGGTTTCGGTTTGTATGGCAATCCGGGTTCGATCGCAGGAGGCCGCTCGGGCCGCAGTCGCAAGAGCGATTTTTTAGCCGCTTCGGGAAACTCGATTACCTCCACATTCGGCGTCTCGTTCTCCCACAACTTCTGAAAATTTTCGGCTTTTTTTAATGCCCGTTCTCTCACTCCCAGATGCCAAGAACAAAAAACATCAATACATTCAAAATTATCAATTAAAGCAGTTGAGCTTTCGTTGGCAGAGCCCGTGAAAGCAACGATATTGTTTTCGCGATCGCCAAAGATCCCTAATTTTTCGTGATAAATTCCCTGGCGGCGAATCTCTTTAGTAACAGCTAGTTTTATTTCGAGGATGTTTTGACTCAATAACCAAGCCAAACAAGCCCAGCGATCTCGAACAATTCCCTCAAATTCTTTATCTAATTCTCGCAGAACAGCACTGACAATAACTTCTTCTTTTTGTCGCATTCCTTGCACGATCGCCTCCGCATCTTCTGGGGACAAATGTGGAGAAGCCACGAGCTGCATCTTGCCACCCACTCGAATCAATGCTGTCAGTCCTTTGGCGGCGGCTGCCATTGAAGTGCTGGAGAAAAAACCAACGGCTCGCTTGTAAACTGTAGCCTTTTCCAAACAAGGAATGTAAAATTCTTGGATTAGATCGCAGCGATCGCTCCGGTACTCATCTTGAATCGCTAAATCTCTCAAGCTCAACGCCGCACCCTCCAAATCCCCGCTAATTTTTCTAGTATAGACCAATTCTCACAATCTGGCTTCCTTTAACAAAATAAGTTCTGCTCCTACAGGCAAATGATCGGACTCCGTTGCCTCCAAAACCGAACTCGATTTAGCACCCCAATGCTTTGAATACCAAATATAATCAATCCGGAAAACGGGATAATTTAATCTCCAATTCGACCTTTTTACTAAGAATTTAAGTTCCCAACCGTGAGGCCAGGTAAAACCAAACCCAAATCCAGCTTTTCGGAAAGAATCTTGCATGACTTTCTGCACCCTGTCATAGTCTTGGGTTTCGTCTGTCATATTAAAATCGCCCGCGACAATTACTGGCAGAGTTTCTCGCTCAACTCGCTGCACTAAGTCTTGAATTTCAGGCGATCGTTTGCCATATTTGTAAACTGGAATTTTGAGAAAACGCCCGATGTTATATCTCTTAAACCAGGGCCCGGTAGCTTGCATATTGTAAATCACTACTTCTTGTTCGTTAAATTTAATAATTGCGCGCTGCTGCGTTTCTGGATGGCCGGCTAAGTGCAGTATTTCGCTCGATACAATCGGATATTTACTGAGAATTCCTACAGGGGGAGTGCCAATTTGATAGGGGTAGTCTGCTTTTAACCAGGTGAAAGCTCTTTCGGTATGTTTCCTAACGATTTATTGTAAAAATATAATATCGGGTTTTTGCTTCTGAATCAGTTTAAATAAAGTAGGTGACTGAGTTTTATGCCAACTGAGGTTATGGGATAAAATTTTGATGCTGGGCTGCGAATTTGTGATGTTGATGGGTGCGGGAGAAAAGTATTTGACGTGCAGCCAACTTATTAGAAGAATGCACGCGATCGCCGAAATAATAGTGAACCATCTTTTTTTTATAATTAACAATCCGATGAGGGGAAGCAGGAAAGTAGGGAAGAAAATTAAGGGAATAAAAGTGGTAATTAAGGCAATAATCGACAGTCTATCCCAAAAGATTAGGTTGAGAATGAAATAGCAGATAATAAATGCTGAGTAACTGTAAGCAAGAAAATTTGCTGATTTCTTTAAGCATCTCTTGATTATATCTTTTGGGATGTGCTTCATTGGGAACCTATTAAAATAAAAACTTGCTTAAATCGAATTCTTCATTTGACCGATGTTGGTTGTCTCTTTCAGAAATCAAAACCAACAAAAGGCGATCGGTATAATCCGCCGCACCCCGCAACTCTTCGCGCAAAATTTCCAGTCCACCATTAGCATATTCTTCAAAAATTTGCAAGCGTTCTGCTTCCAATTTTTCGTCGAGATGGGAGAGAATTTGAGGATTTTTGGTTTCGGCGATCGCAATTAATTTAATCGCCATATCGTAACCCCGGGATACAAAAATATCAACATCGATCGCACCCGGTTCTCGTTTAGAAATTTCCCCCAAAGGCGATCGTTTTTTCCGCTGATTTCCCAACGCTGCGGCAAACGCGATGACATCGGCGTAAGTCTGAAATGGCGCGGAGTTGTTATCCGATAAAGTTAATGATTTGACTAACTCGGCTTTATCTTTAGCAATTCTAATTTTGTTAGCACCCATTGGGATTAATATGTACTTTTTAACTGAGTAATTTGATTGATAGAGTAACCGCAGATTAGAGGCAGATAAACACAGATTAACGCAGATAATTTTCAGAATGTCCGCAATAACATAATTTTTTGGGCAAAACCTCCTCTTGCTTCCCGCCGCTTCGTTTGTTCGTCCAAAAGTCGATCGCCCGAAATGCCAAAACTCACCATCACCGCATCTATCACCTCATACAAATCGGCCAATTCCGCCACCAAATCTTGCTCGTGGGCCTCCGCCGCTTCCCCCGCTTCTTCAATCAATTTCTGCCGCAAAGCTTGACGGTATTCTGCCTCCGACAAAATTACAACCTCGCATTCATTCCCACTTTGGCGAATAATTTCAGGAATGCGATCGCGCACCAATTTATGATACTCTTTTTCCACGTCAAACTCCTTTCAAGCTTGACTAAAAGTTTGAATCAACCAGCGATTAATTTCCCCATCATCTTGGGTTTGACTCCGGTTCAAAGCTTCCTCAACTAACCGGATTTCCAGTCCAGGCAAAACCCGCGACTCTTGAATTCTCCCGCTACCTCCGCCATTAATCGCAAACGCAAAAACCTCCCGCGTGTTTGCACGTTCAACCCAATATTCACTAATTCCTGCATTTTCGTAAAGCAACCGCTTACTGCCTAAATCATCGTTAAAAGAAGATGCACCAATTTCTATTACCAAATTAGGCGGATCGTATTCATCCAAATCAACAGGTGAGTTGCTGTCATTAGGAGGAACTCTCAAATCTGAACCGATGTAGTAAGCTAAATCAGGTTGAAACTCGCGAATACCTGATTTCCTAAAACTGGCATTAGCAAATTGAACTACTCGGATATTTCTCAATGTAGCAAACAGAATAACTACATACGGGATGATTGAATTATGACGCGCGTGCAATGGCCCTACTGGTGACATTTCTACCCTCATGTGTTCTTGATAATAATAAAAATTGCCCTTTTCCCATGCTGAATCCTCAGCAAAATTCAGAAACTCTTCCCACGTCGCCTTCACCCAAATATCCGTTTCCAAAACTTGCGTAATTGCCGAATTAGAAGCCATAATCCACCTCTACAATTTCCGTATATTCAAATTCATTTGGACTGCGCCTAACTAAAGGATAGCGCGTCCCGCCCAGTTCGATCGCATCTTCTTCACAATCAGCTTTCGGAGAATTGTACACCAGCACGTATTCCCTACCGATGCAACTTTCCATCTCTTGAGCAACTTCTCCGCGCCACTGAGTTTTAGTTACCAAAACTACCAATTGATTCGCCAACTTCGGCAGCTTATTGGCGATTTGCTTCCGATAAATCTCGTCCAAACTGCCAAAGGGAGAATCCATCACAATTGGAAAGGTACTGCTATCCGGGCCCATCAAAGTATTCTTTTGACTCCACTCACGCACGCCCTCAATAATTCCGCCGATAAACGACAAACTGAGAATTTGATTTTCTCCTGTAGAAGCGGCAACCAAAGATTCTTTACCCGACGTATTTTCTACTAGCGTCAGTTCGTATTTATCGCTCAACTTGGGGATGTAAGGAGTAAACGAAATTTGACTAAAAATATCTTGCACCCGCTTTTCTAACTGAGAACAAAACTGTTTTTCTAAGCGCGATCGCACTTCAGTTAGGCGATCGATCGCATCCTGAGTCGCAGCAATCCGGCGCTGGGCTAATACTTGCCTTTGCTCATTCAGTTGCTGCTTGTCGATTTGCTTGTCCAGATTCGCGATCGACGCATTCAAACTCTCAATCTGCTGCTGGTTAGAGCCTGTTTCCCGGTGCAAATCGCCAATTTTGGCCTCAATTTCATCCAAGCGCTTTTGCAAGCGGCTGACATCGCCGTCAGGAAAATTTCGCAGTTTGTTGTGAATATCGTCTAGCTGATTTTCCACCCTAGAAAGTTCGGTTCTGTCGCGGCTGATATTGCCTTGCTGTCGGTCAATTTCCTCCCAAAAATCAGCCACTTGCCTATCAATTTCATTTACCCGATCGCTAATCCGAATAGTTGTTTCTTCCACATCCCCAACACCCGCCTTATCCATCCAACCGCTAACCTGTTGGCGAGATTCAGAACCCTCCACTAATTCCGCACCGCAGATACACCGCTGCTGCGCTAATAACTCTTCCAAAAACGGCCGCTGAATCCCCGAAAGCAACTCGCCTTTTTCTCGTAAACCCCCGACAATCACTTGAAATTCAGCCGCCGCATCTGACAGAAATACCCCGTAACCTCGCATAGAAATTGAGCGTTTGAGAGCATCTGTAGCTTGTGCAATTTGTTGCTTAAATAAACTTTTCTGCATTTCCAATTCGTCTCGCAACTTTTGCAAATCGGCCGCACCGCTAAGTTCCAACAAATTACCATTAACTGCTTTTTTTAACTCCCCTTGGTTCGCCAATTCCCGCTCGATTTCTACTTGTCTGCTCGCAAGTTGCTCAGCTTCTTGCTCAATCTTTTGCTTGTCTTTTAAAAGTTTCTTCGTTTCAGCATTCCCAATTATATTTAAATCTGTCTCTAGAGATTTTTTCGCTTCTCCTAAATGCCGGATCGAGCGATTCAACACTTCTACCCCCAGCAACTCCTTAGTAGCTTCCGCAATTTCTGCCTTCTTGTCATAGCGGACAATCTGCTCGATTCGCTCCCCATCAAAAAAGAAATATTTATGTAAACTTTCCGGCAAAATCCGCCCGATAATATCATCGGGATGCTGATCCGGCTTCAGCCACAGACCGTTATCTTTGGCTACACTCAGAAACAATTCAGCCTTGCCATGTTCTACAGTATTTTCACTTTTATAAGCACGACAGATGCGTTTTGCTTGGTAGCGCGTGCTGTCGTGTTCAAACACAATTTCCGCCCAACAACCTACGGCTTTTCCCATTTCCGCCTCGGCCAGAGCGCGCTTGTTTACTAATTGTTCTTCTGCCGCAAAAGCCGCGCTAAATTGTCCGTAAAGTACCCACGTAAAGGCATTCATTAAAGCCGTTTTTCCAGCGCCGTTATTACCGTGAATTACTGTAATATTTTGCCCGCCCCAAGCTAGTCTAATTTCGGGGCTTTTGCCGTAAAATTGACGAAAGTTGCACAGAGTAATTGAGATTAACTTCATACAATTGCTTCCTTAATGATTTTTAAAATGTCATCGTTAATGTGGCGGGGAGCTCTCATGTACAACTTATCTTTTTCAATTTCCAATACCCGCTCAATAATTTGTCGGACTTCCGGCGGCGCGCTAGTAATAGGTTGCTGTACGTCGCTGAATTCCTGATGAGTTTGATAAGAAGAACGTTTTTCTGCTAAAATGCTTGTCGGTAAGGCTGCGATCGCACTATCTTCATATCTAAATGCCATAATCAGATTTTCATTCAGATTTTCAGTCATTTTTTTTTCAAATATTAAAAACTAGCAACTCAAACTGCGCTCAAATAATTCTCTATTCTCAAACATAAACCGAACCTTAATAAATGTCAAATGTCTAATAGCCCGTAACGCTTCTGAAGTTGCAACAATTTGACTCTAGCTTCCCCAGCATTGTCGGCTAAATCGGCAAATTCCAAGAACCGCTTCAACTCTTTTCGCAGCAAATTGCGCTCGACTTCTAAGGTTTCTCTGCCCAAATCAGGAGGCAAAACTATCATGTCAAATAAAGTTGCCCTTTCCTTCCCCGGATGCGGCCGCAAAATTCGTCCCCGGCGCTGAATAAACTGGCGCGGATTGCTGCTGCTTGCTAAAATTACAGCATTGCGAATTGCCGGAATATCCACGCCTTCATCCAAACACCGAATTGCTACCAAACCTTGCAATTCTCCACTCTCAAATTGCTGGCGCAATCGTTCTCTTTCTGCTAAAGGAGTTGCCGCAGTATAAGTGTTAACTCGGTAGCCTAATTCTGAACCCAATAACTTCGCGGTTTCTGTTAGTTGGCGGTTGTTATTTCGGCGCGCACTTCCTTCGATCGCACCGTCGCCGCAGTAAAATAAAGTATGGGCTGTGTCGAGACGGTGAATCATTAATTCTCGCAAAGCTGTTAATTTATTAGCCGCCGCTCCAATCAACCGGGCTCGCTGCATCAATAAAGTCGTTAAAGCATCGTTTTCTTCTACTTTTTCATCGCCCCAAAGCGCCCAGCCAATCTTTTGAGTTAAGCGGGAATACTTGCGGGTTTCGGCTTCGGTCAATTCTACTAAAATTGGATAGTATAAATAATGTACTAATGCTTTTTGGCGGATGGCGTCGGCTAAGGTGAGTTCCGGCTGCAAAACAGGGCCGAAATAATCTAAAATAGCTTCGGTTCCCTGTTCGTCGAAATGCCTTTCTGGGGTGGCGGAAAGGGCGAGTCGCAGTCCAATATTGCGCGGCAAACTTTCTCCTAAACGGGGCGCGCCTAAGTTGTGAACTTCGTCTCCAATAATCAGGGTTTTTTCTGGGAAATAGCGCAGTTGCGATCGCAAACTATCTCCCATTAAGGTAGCATTGGTAGTGATGATGGTGAGAAATGCTCGCTCGCCCGATCGCACTTCATACAAACCCGCAGCCAGCTTGTTTTGCCAACTGCGGGCGCTATCAAAAGCCAAAATAGGTTTTAAACCAAATTTCTCGGATTCGCGCGCCCACTGATTCACCAGGTGGCAGTAAGGGCAAATTACGAGCAGGACTTGCAGGTTAATTTTATTGTATAATTCAGTGGCGATCGCCAGCGCAGTAATCGTCTTGCCGCTACCCGTCGCCATCTTCAGTGTACCGCGTCCCTGATTCGCAAACCAATTAGCAACCGCCACTCGCTGATACTGTCGCAATTGCAGCGATGGCGGCATTTTCGGAAACCCAAATTGCGAATTATTAGCCGTTGAGCGATTCACCTTTAAATGTGGTTAGATGCAAAATTCCCTATACTCAACTGTAACTCACGGGCGATCGAAACTTAACAGCCCAAACAAATCCGCCGCCGACATTTGCAAACCCGACAGCACATCGAGCACAGGTAAAATGTCCTGATTCTCCTTCGCCTCTGGTTGCTGCTGCGGTTTAAAAACAAGAACTAATTTTTCTTCCGGGTCAATCAACCAACCCAGTTTAGCATTGTGATTTAAGCAAAACAAAATATTATTAATGACCCGAGTTGGATTTTGATCCGGCGATAAAATCTCAATTGTCCAATCCGGCACAATTTCAAACCTATTTTCTATTTCTCCATTAGCATTGATAGGAATGCGCGACCACTCAAACACGGCAATATCTGGAACAAGAGAACGTCCCCCAAAAGTGCAGCGCAATTCTGGAAACGCATAAGCTAACTTCTGCGGTTTGCCAACTCGATTAATAACAGATGGAAACTCGAATTGTAACGTACTGTGTTTTCCTTGGGGCATAGCTTTTTGATAAATTTGACCGTCAACATACTCGCTAGCCGGCTTAGTCTCTGGCAATAGCAGAAACTCTTCCAGAGAAATCTTTGACGGAGACTGAATTGACGTTACCATAAGCTATTAACCCCTCAACAACTCAACTGGGCCATTAAAAATCTGCATCGCCGTCTGTTTCCCAATCAGCACAACTCTCCGATTCCACACCAGTAGGGTGCATCGCACAAACCAACAAATTTCCCCCGTAAACTTGACCGTGATAGTTGCGACAACCGCGACAAGCCGGCTGCTGCGTCGGCGAAGGGTCTACATAAGTCACCATCGACAAATCTATCTCATCAAATTGCGGGTCGAAGTCGCGGCAAATTTCAATTATCGGTTCGATAAATTCATTCAATAAACCGTCAAATTCATTGAAATAACCGTCAATGTCGTTAATCAGATTATTTTGTACTTGTTCAGTAAACTCTTCCGACATTTTTGCCAAAACGTCCAGCATTTCGACAAACTCTTCGCCCATTTCGCTGAAAAAATGCTCTACTTCAGAAACAGCATTTTCCATTGCTCCAAAAAAATCTTTAGACCAATCTTCCATGAATTTGACAGTTGGCTATTACAAAATATTTTACAGACAAGTGCAGCCAGCCTCAAGTGAAGTGCTTGCACCTACTTTCAATTCTATTACCTATTGCCTGATATCCGTCCACATCTGACAGGGGAGATATTCAAAAAGGGAACTCAAGAGTATTATCTGAGTTCCCTTCATGCTTTGCTGAGCGAGCTTTTTTGAGTTTAATCCCGCTTCAGCCGCCGCAATTCCTCTTGTAAATTCTGCACCTGTTCGCGGAGCTTGTCTACGCCGCCTGTCTCTTTAGCATCTTTTGCCGAGACATCTTCTTCCTCAGAAATAATTTCAATCCGCCGAGGTTCAGCCGGTTTTTCGTTCCCAGCCGATGCTACGGGGGGCTGCTGCTGAGCCTGTTGCACCATGTCATCAACAAAGCGGCGAGCTTCTTCCGTTGACATCTCACCACGCTTGACTAATTCGTCTGCCAGCTTTTGGGCTTCAGTGCGTAATTCAGTTAACTTGCTGCCAGCTTTTTCACCAGCGTAAGAAGCTAGCCCGACACCAAGGTAAACTGCTTTTTGTAAAATATCTCCGAAACCAGGCATAGGAGCTACACCTCATAAAACTGGGTGAACCGGAGACCACGCCTATTACAAGCATCCCGTGTTGCTGCTACCTTCCGGTCCTGACAAGATTTGGGCGTTGGAATCGCGTGGGTCCAGTTCATATATGAGTATAACACAGTTATTTATTCTTCAACCACACACCAGTGATAAATTTCATAAATAACGCAACCGTTCTTCACCAGCGGGTCTTCAGCGACGATCGCCTTCGCCTCATCCATCGAACCCGCCTCAAACATCAACATACCGCCGCCGCGCCGCGCCCAGTAGCCAGTTTTCGCTCGGTGTCCTTTAGAAATCAACTCTCGGACATAAGCTCTGTGAGCTGGCACGTATTGGTCAAAGACAGGCTTTTCGACAATTCCTTGCTCAATTTTGACAAACCAAGGCATTTTTATTTGGGATTTTTGATTTTATATTTTAGATTGGGAATGGGTGATCACCAATGGGATCTAGGGCAAATGCTCTATATTCCATTTTGCACCATCCTTTCTTAACTGCGATGTTATCCGATGAACCAGTCAAAAAAGCGATTTTTTATTGCCCTCGTGCCACCTCCCGATATTGAACAGCACATTACTGAGATTCAACAGTATTTTGCGGAACACTACAACAGCCGCAGTGCTTTGAAGTCGCCGCCGCACATCACGCTGCAACCTCCTTTTCACTCGTTAGCGGAGGATGTTCCCAAATTAGAGGAAAGTTTGAAGGAGTTTTCGGCAAATCGGCTGCCCATCGCCGTTACTCTATCCGGTTTTGCTGCTTTCGCGCCCCGCGTCATTTACGCTGATGTTGTCAAATCACCCGAATTGCTGGAAATTCACAAAGATTTGATGAGTTATTTGGAGACAAATTTGGGAATAGTCGATCGAGTTTCTCAGACTCGCCCATTTGTACCACATATGACAGTAGCCTTTCGCGATTTAACTAAAGAGAATTTTCAAACGGCTTGGTTGGAATTCTCCGGGCGATCGCTCCACTTTGAGTTTACCGCTTCGGCATTAACTTTGCTGCTTCACGACGGCAGCCGGTGGAACATCAGCAACCAATTCCCCCTTTCCGCCTAAACTCTCTCTCTTCTTTCTCTTCCTTCGCGGACTTCGCGTCTTCGCGGTTCGTTTTCCCAAAAAAATCTTATTAGCAAATCCTGAGAAATAACATTTCCTCACTACAAACCTGTTTAAAATTAAAGACAAAATAGCCTACCGATCGCTCTTATTCGGAGTTGCAAGTGCCACAGTTCCGTAAACCGAAATTCCCGACTGTTCCAATATTTTAATTGCCGACTTAACCGTAGTACCGCTAGTGTAAATATCATCAACTAACAGCACTCGATCGCGCGGGAGGCGACGACGAAAATCTTTCCCCAAACTTAAAGCATTTTTCATTTCTGCTTGGCGCTGCTGTGGCGTCAGAGCGAATAAAGCCTGAGTATTTTTCACCCGCTCCAAACCGTGTCGCTGCAAAGGCAAACCAGTCAGCTCGCAAAAACTTTCAGCCAACAGTTCCGCTTGGTTAAAACCGCGCTCCTTGACCTTTTCTTTGTGCATGGGAATCGGTACAACTGTTAGATTGTCTATAGCTAATTCCGGAAAACTCAGCCAAGCTTCTGCCAGCCAGCCGCCTAGAGGTTTGGCTAATTGCGGATTGCCGTCATATTTCAAAGCTGCGATCGCGCGTTTGAGAGCCCCGCCATACTCACCCCACACAAAAACACGCTGCTCAGAATTCCAAAATCGACCGGAATCGCTTAACTGACATCGCTGAAGTTGCTTGTGACAGTACAAACAAAACTCTCCGGCGGCCGGTCGCTGACAAAGAGGACAGTTAGACTTAAGAAATAGATTGAGAAAAGATTTGACCAATCCCGTCCATTGTCGCTTGTTCATCCTAAAATTGTCGTAAGTGATTAATGGGAAAAACTTTCAACTTCAATCAGTTTCCACCGACAGGCTCGCAGCGTGAAAAACCTCTACTGGTTAGACAAAATTCAACCTTCAGACAGAGATGCAGTGGGAGAAAAAGCATTTTACTTGAGCTGTTTGCTCCAGAAAAATCATCCTGTTGTACCGGGTTTTGTCGTACCGGCTACCACATTCTGGCAGTTTTTAGAGTCGATCGAGTGCCTAGAACCGCTGTTTGCTGACTGGCCACACTCTTCCCTGCACTTGAATGTCGATGAACCCAGACAACTGCAGTCGATCGCCCGCAGCATCCGCCACCAAATCCTCGCCGGCAAACTGCCAGATTCACTGCTCTCCACCCTAGAGTCTGCTGTTAGTCAACTCAACTCACAGTCAAACTTAAACTCCACAGCCTTAATTTTTCGCCCTTCCCTGACTTCCTGGAACCCGAAAACAGTCGGCATTCTGGAATCTCAGGCAGTACGGGCAGAACCAGAAGCCATTGGGGACGGACTCAAACGAGCTTGGGCAGAAATGTTCAGAGCCCGAAGTCTATTTTACTGGCAGCGGTGCGGCCTGCGGGTACAGCAAATCAATCCCGCAGTTTTGGTGCAGCCACTTCAAGAAGCGATCGCCGCAGGCGAGGTGAAAGCAAAGGCGGGCGCACAGTGGGAAATCCAAGCCACCAGCGGTTTGGGATTGTCCCTCGCTAGGGGAGAAACCATCCCCGATTACTATCAAGTGCAGCCAGAAACAAGCGCGGTTAAATTCCAGCGGATCGGTTACAAAACATTAGCCTACAATCTCAAAGTCGGCGATGGTGAACCGAAAAAAAAACTGCTGTTGGGCAAGTTTGCTGCTTTCCCAATTTCCGATTCTCCATTTATAATTCCTGATTTTGCTGATTGTTGCGTGCAAGTTTTAGCGCTGGGAGAGGAAGCACAAACAGAATATGTTTTAGAGGAATCGCAACTGCAAGAAATCATTGAATTGAGTAAAAAAGCTATCGCAGAATTTGACTCAGATTTAATTTTGGAGTGGACGCTAAACCAGACAGCAAACAGCGGCGAACGGCAGTTTTATTTCACTCAAGTTCGTCTTGTGAAAGGGGAAAAAGTCGCGGCGATAAAGGAAAATTCGATCGCCCTCCCGCAGCCAAACTCGATCGCCCCAGCCCGAACTCCTGCCATACTCAGAGGTGTGGCAGCAGCATCAGGAAAAGCCGAAGCAATTGCCCAAGTTATGACTAATTCCCACCCAGAAAACGCGGAATTCTTAGCCGGAGGCATTTTAGTAGCCCGGACAATCGAGCCGAATTGGCTGCCTTGGCTGAAGGTTGCTGCTGGGGTGGTGGCGGAACAAGGAGGTATGACAGGCCACGGCGCCATTTTAGCGAGAGAATTGGGGATTCCCGCCGTTGTGGGAGTGGCCGGGGCCACTCGGGCGATCGCCTCGGGCGATTCGGTTTTGGTAGACGGCGATAGCGGAGAAGTTTTTGCCCTCCCCCAACACGATGCGATCGAGACAGGAGACAGCGGCCGACTTCGGGACACAGCAAAAAAGACAAATATATACAGTACAGCAGCCAAAATGTCAATAGCCAAGCACCAATCTTCTATCTCCGATCGATCGTCCAATTGGGCGCCTAAATCTCGACAATCTGAGTCTACTCAATATGTTTGGGGCCCACCAACGGCGACTCAACTGCTAGTTAATGTCAGCCAAACAAGTTCGATTGACCGTCTCAAAAATCTGCCAATAGACGGCATCGGATTGCTGCGATCGGAATTAATGGCATTAGAAGCTTTGGACTGTCAAAACCCCAAAGTTTGGCTGCAAGACGGCCGCCAATCGGAATTTGTCGATCGCATGGCGGATTGCCTCAGCTTATTTGCTGCTGCCGTTTCGCCGCGGCCAATATTTTATCGCTCTCTCGATTTACGGGAGTCAGGTGCCGACGGCAGTTTCAGTTATACCTTTGAACCAGAATTATTTGATTGGGAACTCTGCGTACTTCAAAAAGTCTGCGAGTCAGGCCATACCAATGTTAATTTAATTTTGCCTTTCGTGCGCTCGGTTGACGAGTTTATATACTGCCGCCAGCGCTTAGAAAAAGTTTGGAAAAACCGCTCAACCGAGTTTCAAATGTGGATTATGGCGGAAGTTCCTTCGGTGTTATTTTTATTGCCCGATTACGTAAAAGCCGGAGTTCAAGGAATTTCTATCGGCACTAACGATTTAACCCAATTGCTATTAGGAGTTCACCGCAACTCCGACCAGGTAGCAGGTGCTTTCAACGGGCGCGATCGAGCAGTGATGAGGGCGATCGAACAATTAATCAAACAGGCCCGGGCCGCCGGCATTCCTTGCTCAATCTGCGGCGACGCTCCCGCATTGTATCCCGATACAGTGGAATCCTTCGTGCGGTGGGGAATTTCGTCTATTTCGGTCAATGTCGATGCTGCAGAACAAACTTCCAGGGCGATCGTCCGCGCCGAACAGCGCCTCCTGCTAGAAGCCGCTCGATCGATAATTAACAATTAACCACTTCCCGACTCCCTTGACCCCAGAAATCCGGTTTCTACTCTAAATCATAGCTTTGGCAAGCAGCCACCCGCTCAGAAATCGGATTTCTAGACAACCCGTGCGTCCAGGAATATTAACAACTACAGAAACCCGGTTTCTAATTATATAGCAACCGCCCAGATAGTGAGGACGTTTTTAATTGGTGAAGTTCTTGCTTTTATTGCTTTTACTGCTTCTTCCTTCTTCCTTCTATCCTTTACATCCGTTACCTCCGTTACATCCGTTAAATAATCCGTTGCCGAACTTCCTTCTTCCTTCTATCCTTTACATCCTTTACATCCGTTACATCCGTTAAATAATCCGTTGCCGAACTTCCTTCCACTAACATCCGATTTTAAAGCTAGGATAGAAATATCACCAACTCTTGACCCGGAGGTACAAACCGTGAAATCAAAAATTATTGCAACCGCAGCAATACTTGCCGCCCTGGCCTTTCTGCATCCTCACCCAGCATTATCTCAACCTGCAGCTGACGGTGGCAAAAAACCCGGATTCTGGCAACCTCAAGCGCAGGTTGACAATACTCGCAACATAACCCTCAGACTGTTAAATGAAACAGGATTAAACCTAGAATACGGTCAATCAGGTGCCAACTTGTCATCCTTGCCCGTCGGAACCAGCAAAAACATCATTGTTCGTATTAGCAATCGCACCGGCGATATTGCCAATATTCCCATTAATGCCACAGGAGGAAGCACAACTTTGAAATACGACTATAACGTTGACTCGCAGACAAACATTGTGACGATTCGCATCACCAGATCAGACCCCCGCACTAGGCAAGACCGGTCAGTTTATATTGATGAAAAAGGGCGAGTTTACTCTTTCTAAGACTAACGCTCATCAACCCGGTTTCTCCTGATAAATTTTGCTTTTAGCAGCAAGGTATCGCGGAAGAAATCGGGTTTCTAGATTAGCGTGCATAAATTCTGTCTTTCTCAAAAAATTATGGATCAAGTGCAGCCCACAAAGAATCGATGTTTTTGTGCAGCGGATTTGACATTGCATCCCCAAAATCAACTGCTGCTAGCAATTCGGCGCTAGTGGCGCACTGGTGCATCAGGTGGGTTTCGAGAGGATGTCAACCGCCGCATCGCCGACTAATATCCGTCGTTTCTCTTGAAACCTGCGCCTCGATTTGCCTCTTCTTTCGGTTTAGCTTTGTTCACTCGCAAGGGGCGCCCCATCCACTCTGCACCGTCTAATTCGGCAATTGCAGCGTCTTCTTGGGCATCCTCCATCATCTCAACAAATGCAAAACCGCGCATCCGACCGGTTTCCCTGTCGGTAGGCAAGACAACTCGCTTGACTGTGCCGTATTCTGCAAATACTGCTTTCAGGTCTTCTTCGGTGGCGCGGTAAGACAGATTTCCAATGTAGATAGTCATGTCGATCGAACTGAACTTGTTGTGCTATACATAATAACCTTTTAATTTAACTGTCAAGTGCTATCTGGCATACAACTGGGCGATCGACTTTGACTAAAAGGGTTTGCCGCACTGACCAACCCTTGGTACTGGCTGCAATAGTTAGCTTAATCAAAACTCATATTCTCACTCATCCGCAGGGCGAGTGAGAATATGAGTTTTGGGGCGGCGAGGACTCCTACCCCTGAACAATATTTGATTTTAATCAGATCACTGATGGGTGGGCGACGAATCACCAAGCATCTTCCGAAACAAAGCGACTAACAAAGTCTAATATATTAGGTTGCTTTGGAGCGCGAGCGTTGATATACCGGTTCTCAACTTTCGTGAGGTAGTTGGCAGTTAATTACCAATTCCCCACTTCTTCCATTCTTTAATCTACAATTTAAATCTGTACCTCATTCACTTGAGAATGGCTATACACATCTAGACAGCCCTTTGAGGAAACCTACTTCACCTCTCCCCAGCCCTTTCCTAAACAGGGAGATGTCACCTTCAATCCTTGGGCAAAATTTGGAATTGCAAATTGGAAATGAGGAATGGGACTAATTTTCTCTCCATCTCTTTAATCCCCGGTTTAGGATATTACTTTTCTCACTTAAACTAAGGATGTGAGATTTAAAGCAGCTTTGTTAAGTGTTTGAGTGCCAATTCGACTTTGGGTAATACCGCTGGCTGTTTCCGTTGCTCCTTTATTCAGAACATTCATCGCATCTACCACTTGCTCAATAGCGATCGCCTGCTGTTTGGTATTCAGATAAATTTGCTGACTGCTCACAACTACACTGTTAATAGCATTGGCAACATTGTTAAAATTATCCGCCGTACCTTCAGTCAATTTTAGGCTATTATCTAAAGTTTTTTTGCCCTCATCTGTTACCATCACTGTTTTATTAATGGAATTCTTAATACTGTTTATCAAATCATTAATCTGATCCGACGATTTTTTGCTTTGATCTGCGAGTCGGCGAATTTCCGTCGCCACCACCCCAAACCCCTTTCCTTGTTCTCCGCTGCGTACTGCTTCCACTGTAGCGTTAATTGCCAGCATATTAGTTTGATTAGCCAAATCGCTGACTAAATTGGTAATATTAGCAATCTGATTGGTTTGCTGGCTCAAATTTAAAACTTGATCGGCGATCGCTCCGACTTTTTCAGTCAAACTCAACATTCCCTGCTGGGTTTTATGCACTACTTTACTGCCTTCTGCTGCCATATTTAAGACATTACTGGCATTTTCAAGGGCTGATTCGGCTTGCATAGCTGATTGCCTCGATGATGCGCCCAATTCATCCATTGTGGTAGTTGTTTGATTAACAGAAGCAGCTTGTTGTACAGCAATACTTTCTTGTTGCTCAATTGTAGCAGCGATCTCGGTAGAAGAACTGACAATCATATTAATAATACCTTTCAGCGCTTTATCTAAAGGTTTGGCGATCGCTATGCTTAAAGCTATTCCTAAACCAATCGCTGTTAGCGGTCCAACTGTCATCCCCAAAAATACAGCTACTTGAGTATTCCTACTATCATTTTGGGCGGTGTCATAAGCTTTATCTGCTTGCTTTCTATTGGAGTCAACTACTGCTAAAGTGGCTTTTTCTGAAATTATAAATTTAAGGCGAATTACCTTAGATTGCTGACTAAGTTTATTCAAGAGGTTACTAGCTGTCTTGGCTCTTGCCATTTCGGGCGACTTACTTTTACCCTGATTAATTAGGGTTAGCTGCAAACCCAAAGGATTCAAAATTCCCAGTTTCTCAAATTCTTGATTGATTCGCAGCAGTTCTTGATCTTCCTGCTGCCACTCCTGCCAATACTTAAGCATTTGTTGATAGAGTGCATCTTCCTCTGAGATACGTGGAATGACTTCGTATGCTTTAAACCCATCTTTAATCTGCTGCCAAGCCTTGTCCATTCTATTTAATGCCTCTTGCCTTTCTGCTTGACTGAGCGCCGGATTAATTAGCGCTCTCTCGGATGACTCAATTTGGGTTTGTCCCTCGTTAATTTTCAATAATGCTTCAATACTCGGTAAGTTATTTTTACCGAGAGTTTCTATGTGTTGACTGAGATTAGATGTTGAGTTCCATCCTACCCAGGCAACGCAAAATACTAACACTCCCATCATCAGAAATGCACTGATAAGTCTGGTTTGTAAATTCATTTTTCTCAACATACTATTTCGGTTTCCTTCTCCTACAGTTATCCTCGCTGCACTCATGAACAGATATTGTATATTATAGCTTTTCTCAGGTAGTTCAAGTACCTATTAAAATTTGACATTTGAGATTTTACCTTTTAAAATTAGCAATTAATTTATGAGTAAATCCTGAGCCTGAAAGTCGCTATCGATTTTGGGTGACGAGGCAGTTACGGTAGCTTTTTGGTTGTCATCACCCTGAATTCATTTTTATAAACCCCTTTATTCTACAGGTTAAAACCTGGCGTTACACAAACCAGGCCGGCCCACGCCAACTATAAAAAGTGGTAGGATTTTAATTAATTTCGGAGTGCACAGATATAGGCTTTGTCACACAGATGAGGTATCATATTGCTGAGGTATTCATAACGGTAAAATATACAATATAAGATAAATGAACTATAATTCGCTCAAGAGTCACAGCCTCACCAGAAGTGGAGGGGAACCCACATCCATTGACATCACTTTTGTTCACCAAGCATCGAAAACATCATACATTATTAGCACTGAAAGCTTATTATCTTGATTTTAGACCAGAAATGATGGAGGTTGATTATTCCCGAAGCAATCTCATAAAAATCCATAGCTGACTGTTTTTTGGGAGTTTTCACTTTTGTCAAAAAAAATCCCTGAAACAGGCTCCTGAAACCACAACTATTGATCGGCGAGCTAATTTAGGCGACTCTGCAAAATTAAGGCAGAAGAACTGATGATTTTAGCGCCGATTGAAAATAAAAATAATTTAGCTATTGAATAACTTCTTTCTTAACTATATCCATACAGTTAACTTGCGAGTAAAAAAAGAACAAATTTGTAAAAAAATGTCCCAAAAACTATATATAACGGTCAACAAACTTATAATACAAGTTAATTTAAGAAGGAAAATGATACAATTATATTTGAGGCTTTTATGCTCCCGTACCTAAAATATGGATAAATGCTGTGTTAGTGATGGAGAATGTCCCTAAAAATCGGCAAAATAAGTAAAGAAAGTAATCAAGAAAAAGGGCGAAAGTAATATACTTGTCGCCCCCTTCGCCCGATTTATCATAAGCGTGAGAATTTATGGTCAAAACTTAAAAATATTTTCAGTGTGATCGACACAACAAATTATCAATAATTAGGAAAGGCGATAGAGTTTGCATTCCGTAAACTTTCTAAGCAAGATATTTGGAACTGGTTGACAGACTGCTGTTATTGTACTTCATCTATCTGAGAAAGGCTATACGGGAATCGAAAGTGTCTGTGCAGACTTTCTAGCGGGCACTGAGAAATTCAGTCTCGCCAAGTGTGGAAATCCCGTGAGGGAAAAACGCGAAAAGCCAAACTGTGAAGTTTGGAAGCCCACGCCATAACTGTAATCAGTTTGGCGTTGGGAGGATGTTACTGCTTTTCCTTAGTCGATCGAGATTGACTGAGGCCCCGTGCTTTTACCGTTGGTGGGTTCGGCTGGGGGAGTAGTGTAGGAAGTTGAACCAGCTTGCTCGTCGATCCAGCTTTTAACGGGATCTTCGTGAAGGTTGAGTCGAAGCAGGCCAGATAAAAATCCGCCCGCGAAGGCGATCGGCTGTTCGATCAATTCTTTCGCCATTGGGATGAGTTCGTCGATGAACATTCAAGAGTCTCCTTGTGTTGCAGGGGTTCTACCTTAACTGTATCGTTTGTACTGCGATGCTGGCAGCGGGCTACAAAAAACCTTCCAGCGCTGAAGATGGGCGATCGGGCAATTTTTCGGCTATTGACTTACAATGCTAATCACATTGCTGCAAAAATTTTATGTGCCGTTTGCTTGGCTACCTCGGGGAGCCGATTTTACTCGATGCTATTCTGTACAAGCCGGAACATTCCCTAATTGTGCAGAGTTACGATCCCCGCGAAATGACTTCGGGTCTACTCAATGCTGACGGTTTTGGTATTGGTTGGTATCACCCGCACTTAGATACTGACCCGTTTACTTATAAAAATGTACAGCCAATTTGGAGCGACGTTAACCTTCCGAGTATCAGTCGATACGTTGAATCTGGATGCGCGATCGGATATGTTCGCAGTGCAACTTCAGGACAAGCTGTAGATTTGAGCAACTGTCAGCCGTTTCAGAACGATCGCCTGCTGTTCGTACACAACGGCTTCGTGAAGAATTTTCGGCAAACTCTTTACAGACCAATTCGCGATCGGCTCACCGATACCATTTATCAATCAATTAACGGTACTACAGATTCAGAGCATATCTTCGGCTTGTTTGTCAATGAATTGACAGCAGCCAATCTAACTCTAGAAGCTGCTTTGCGAAACTCGCTGAAAACTTTGGCAGAGCTAGCAAACTTTCACCAAGTAGAATTTTCAGCTAATATAATTATCAGCGACGGACACCAGCTCGTTGCCTCTCGCTTTGCTTCCCAAAAAACCCCTCCTTCCCTCTATTGGCTGCGAGACGATTTAAATTTCCCAAATTCTGTAATCATTGCTTCTGAACCTTTATTTGCTGGCAATTGGCACTCGTGTCCAGTCCAGAGCATTATCAGTACCGGAGTAGATCGTGATATCCAAATCTATCCAATCTTGTAGAGAGGCAATTTATCGCGATTTGCAGCAGTGTCGCCGCGGCACTTTCAAGCTATTTACAGACATCGACTACGATACTTTTTGCCGCCAAGCTCATCCTGATTTCAGTCCTGTTGGCTGGCACTTAGGTCATATTGCTTATACTGAAGATTTGTGGCTGTTGCAGCGATGTGCTGGCTTGGAACCTGTCTTGCCTCAGTATCACCAACTGTTTGCTGCTGATATTTTGCCGAAAAAACAACGGGTTTTTCTGCCGACGTTACCTGAAGTTGAATTATATCTGGACGCGGTGAGAAAAAAGGTGTTAGATTATTTGGAAGTAGCGCCGATCGACAAGCAAGAACGTCTCTGGCGGTTTATTATTCAGCACGAAAGCCAGCACTGCGAAACTGTTGCTTTCGTGTTGCAAATGCACAGGAAGAAGGAAGAAGGAAGTTCGGCAACGGATTTGGTAACGGATTTAACGGATTTTCGGGACGTAACGGATAGAAGGAATAAGAAAGGGGGAAGATTAATTGCCGATTACCAATTACCAATTACCGATTCCCCGGCGATTGAAATTCCGGGCGGAGAATTTTACATCGGAAGCGATGCTGCGGAGGCTTTGGATAACGAACGATCGCGCCACCTATGTTATTTAGAAGCATACTCGATCGATCGCTATCCCGTCACCTGCAGTCAATACCGAGATTTCATGGAATTCGGCGGCTATCAAAACCCTGATTGGTGGTCAGCGGACGGCTGGAAATGGCTGCAAGGCGAAGCCGTCTTTCAACCGCTTTACTGGTCAGAAAATCCAGCTTTCAACAACCATCCAGTCTGCGGCGTGAGTTGGTACGAAGCCGAAGCTTACTGCAACTTTGTTGGCAAGCGTTTGCCATCGGAAGCAGAATGGGAAAAAGCTGCGAGTTGGGATGCCAAAAATCAAACATATCGCATCTATCCTTGGGGAGAAGAACCGCCAAATGGCAGCCTGTGCAATCACGGCAATAATATTGCAAATACCTCGCCAGTCGATGCCTTTCCCAAAGGAGCAAGTGCGATCGGCTGCTGCGATATGTTGGGCAATGTTTGGGAGTGGACTGCTTCAACCTTTGACGCCTATCCGGGATTTGAAAGTTATCCTTACAGGGGCTATTCTCAAGTTTATTTTGATGGAGAACACCGGGTTTTGAAAGGGGGGAGTTGGGCGACTTTTCCGCAGGCACTGCGATCGACATTTCGGAATTGGTATTATCCGGGCGTGCGGCAAATTATTGCTGGTTTTCGCTGCGCTAAGTAGTTTGCTAGGTAATTATAACTACTATCAAATTTTTTCGTATTAAGGAATTTAGTCATCCGACTTTTCCGATGAACAAATTCCTTAATAATTGCATTACAAAGCTTATTTGACGAACATCAGATAAATGACTGGAGAGGAAACTGGGAAAAAAATTGTTTGCGAAATGCCCAACTTTTTTCCATGTAACAAGCTCAAAGAAAACAAGTTTGGTTAAGTATTCAATAATTTTTGTGGATAAATTTTAAGTTTTAATTGTGGATGCGATCGCCATCCGGTGAGAAAATACAGAACCGAGATCGGTATGAAAAATCTGACTTGAGCGCGATATTTGGCAACGCGACTGCGTGCTATACCGATATGTGCATCTAAAAATTACTTTATGAAATCCCCAAGACTGTCCGACACGACAAACTCAGCCTCAACGAAAGAAAACCGACTGCACTTAGAGCGACTGGTGAGCGCTGCGGCACTGACACCCGCAGAAATCAATGCTGGCAGCGATGTAGTTAGCGGGTTGACTCAAACCCCCAAATCCCTGCCTCCCAAGTATTTCTACGACGATCGCGGCTCAAACCTGTTCGAGTTGATTTGCCAGTTGCCGGAATACTACTTGACGCGCACTGAGACGGCAATTTTGCAGGGGTGCGCGGGGGCGATCGCCAATTTAACTGGCCCCTGCGAAATCGTCGAACTCGGCAGCGGTAGTTCCACCAAAACTCGGATTCTCCTTGATGCTTACAGTCAACTGGAATATCCCCTGCACTATTTGCCGATCGACATCAGTCCTACTATCCTAGAAAGCAGCGCTTGTCAACTGTTGGCAGATTATCCGTCGCTCCAGATTCACGGACTTGTCAGCACATACGAATTAGCCTTAGCTAAAATTGCACCGTCACCGTTGCCAACCCGAATGATTTGCTTTCTCGGCAGTACCCTCGGCAATCTCAACGCTCAAGAATGCGATTTGTTCTTCTCGCAAGTTGTCGGTGCATTGCAGCCGGGAGAGTATTTTTTGCTGGGAATTGATTTGGACAAATCGAAGGATATTTTAGAGCCTGCCTACGATGACAGTCAAGGAGTAACGGCAGCATTTAACTTAAATATGCTGCGGCATTTAAATCGAAAATATGAGGGAAATTTTGATTTAGCGCAGTTCGAGCATTGGGCTTTTTACAATCAAGAGGAATGTCAAATTGAAATGCACTTAAAAAGTAAAAAAGTACAAACAGTGCAGTTGCGTTCTCTCAATTTAACAATTGAATTTGCAGCGGGAGAAACTATCCGCAGCGAAATATCGCGCAAGTTTAATCTCAATACTGTAAAAAAAGAACTTTCGCAGCGTGGTTTAAGGCCAGTGCAGGTTTGGACAGATCCAAATCAGTGGTTTGGCTTGATGCTTTGTCAGATGTCAGTTGTTAATTCCGCCTGGGAATGAATTCCCAGGCTAATAGCTAAAGTCCTCGCTATGAGGACTAAGGAGTTTAACAGGAATTACGCACTCTAGATGGTGTTGCAAGGCTTTGAGATTCTTCAGTTCCTTCGCAATGCTCAGGACTCAGAAGGACTTAGTTACGTTGTTAATGCGTAAGTCCTATCTCAGTCCTCATAGCGAGGACTTTAGCTTTGAGGCAGGGAATTCATTCCCTGCCGGATTGTGGGTTTAACGTTTAACAAGTCAAATCAGGAATAAAGTCCTGACTACAAACAAATTACTAATTACCAATTAACAAATCGGCCGCTGTCCGGGTTTTACGGCGTGAATGTACTCGCTGCCCGAGGTCGGCCATCCCCGCTTATAATAAGCTTCCTCCGGCTTCCCCCAGCCCAACTGCAACAAAATTTCTAGAAAATCCAACTTTTCCCACTTCGAGAGACTGGCCCATTCTGTGCGCTGGGCTATAGCCTCTACATCAACCGGCTCGATTGATCGAAAATCCTTCCCGCTGTTAATGCTTAAATACAAATCCATCCCGGCAGTTACCTGCTGCCAGAATTCCAACATAGAAATCTTAGCTGCCTTCAGCGTGATCAAATCAACCGGTAGAGCTATTAATTCGTCATCCACTGCCGGATAGCGTAGAGTATTGCCTTTAACCGCGATTTCCCGCCAGACAATCCCAGAAACTTGATGTTCCCGCTGGTATTCGTGCACGGCAGCCTTAAAATTTTGATAAGCAGTGAACTTCTGAACTCCCTCAGATTTGAGAAAGCGGTCAATCACGGGGTTGCCTGTAGCAGGAGTTTCAGTCAAATTGAGACGCCGCCCATGCAAGCAGGCTTGGCGCTCTTCTTCGAGGATTTTAATGAGTTCCGCCGTGCTGTAGACCTTGGACATCTTTATTGAGGCAAAATCAAGATATTGGCTGATATTCGGCTGGTTTTCTCGACTAATCTTCGGTAAAGATAGTTTGGCTGTTCTTGGCAATATTCAGTTTTGCCGTTATTCTAACTTTTCTTGCTGCTTAATTCTAGTTTGATAGTTTACAGGAGTCGAGCCGCGAAATCCCGACAGCCTCTTAAAAAAGCAGTTAAGAGGGTACTGAATTACGAACGAGACAGGGAACTGCACCGCCGACGTACCTCGCGGGATTTTTCGCCAAAAACAAAGCCCCCTCGAAGGAGGGGGCAAAACTGATTTAGAGGTTTGGGAGTTTTATGTGATGGGTCGATCGAACCACCAGAAAAAGAAGCAGCATTCGCACCTGCCGTCAACTACCACAACTCAAATTTTCAGTCTCAAAGTTTAGTAGCGTCCGCGTGAAGAGCGATCTTTGTCGCCCCAGCCGCCGCCACCCGATGAGCGTTTGTTGTCTTCGCGAGGTTTGGCTTTGTTGACTTTCAAGTCGCGGCCCATCCATTCAGCACCGTCTAGAGCTGCGATGGCTGCTGCTTCTTCTGCCTCGCTTGCCATTTCCACAAAAGCAAAACCCCGCATCCTGCCTGTTTCCCGGTCCACTGGCACTTGGACGCGGCTTACAGTACCGTACTCGGCAAATACTTCGTTGAGGTCGTCTGATGTTACCTCATATGAAAGATTACCCACGTAAATCGACATAAAATCTCCAGAATCATTAGGGTGCAGAGACTTAGATTCGGAGAGACGCTTGTAAATAAACACCAACAAACTACGCAACCGAATTTAATTCTTGGAAAACCACTATAACATGAAGCCACCAGAATCAGCAATTGGCTGTCATAATTTTCAATTTTCTGTGCCGTCGGGCAATCGCCAACAGAAAGTATTCGTGATAACTGACATCTTACACTCTTGGCATCCTCCACTTGGTTTCTTGCTGCGCGATCGACCTGATATCTGAGATTTTTCATCGCTGTTACCAGGTTGATTGGGTCTGATTGAGAACAGTGCCTGAGATTCAGTTATAACTGACATCAGGCACTGTTCTCCTTGGGCAAGCCTCCTGCCCGTTCCACCAGAGATAAATGTTTTTAGCCCAGGATTAATCTTCGGAGTCAATCTCCCATCTCCCATCTCCCGTCTCTTATCGCATCCGATTTAGCGCCAGAGAATGGCGGTTCCCAAATAATTATCAAAATAGTTATTAGCCATATCTACGCGCATTTTATACATATAGACATCAAATTTCACCCGATATAGAGGGACTTTGCCAGAATTGCCCTCTTGAATTGTGGCTATTCCTCCATAAGGAGGAAAATCACTTGTAATTTTTATTCAAAATAGATTCACTTTGAGCTTATGAAAAATCTCATTGGCGACTCTCAATACATTGTAAAAATGTAAAAAATGATTGTACTTACCCGGTAAAAAAAATTAAGTGTTGATATTAGGGAACAGAATTGCTCACGGCTTCAAAACAAAACTGACTTTTAAAGAAACAAGAGAGGTGATTATCTGGTCTTTATCATACAAACTATATCTATCTTCTGTATTTGTGAGCTACTTAATTTTGTGCCGTCGCTAGTTTTTCAAGGAGCTGCTAATCTTTGAGCGGTTCCTCTGCCAAATTTATATTCTAATTATTGGTGAGGTGGTAATATTATTATTTAACCACCCTTAAATATTAATATACTCATCTTTTAGAATTGCTAAATTCTCTGGATTTTTCTAAATGAACTAAGAAAAAAAATAAACAAAAAACACAAAAAATCAGCGGATTTAGCTATATCGTTGCATTATTCAGTAATGATGTAATCATTATTTTTAATATAAGGTTTCCCTTTTATTCGTTTTTTAACGCTTTCTGTAGTTTCTCTATTGGCTCTTTCTCTGAGATGATTCTCTGCTGTCATTTTGACACTAATTACATAAAGTTTGTTTTGGATTATCCCGTATTTCAATGCCTAACAGCTTATGTCCTGGGAAAGATGCGATCGCACTCCTACCTCCCTAGCATTGTAAAAGTTGAAAGCCCACAGTTCACAAAGATTGTCTGGTACAGAGATAAGCAAGCCTAGACAAACGAGCGTGAAGCAGTTACAGAGGATTTTAAATGGTTATAAACAGTTCGTTGACCCGGCCCTTGGCTGTAGTGACGGGTGCCTCTAACGGTATCGGTTACGAACTCGCCAAACAGTTCGCTCAAAACGGATTCGATCTCCTAGTCACCGCCACCGGAGCGAGCATCAATGAAGCGGCTCAAGCCTTTGAGGGGCTCGGTGCCAAAGTCGAGACAGTGCAGGCAGACCTCGCTACCTACGACGGTGTTGAGACGCTCTACAACCAGATAAAAGCGACTAACCGACCGGTGGATGCGATCGCAATTAATGCCGGTGTCGGCGTCGGGGGCGACTTTGCCCGCGAGACAGACTTGAAGGACGAACTAAATCTGATTAACCTCAACGTTGTCTCGTCTGTGCATTTGGCTAAACGGGTAGTTAAGGATATGGTCGATCGCGGCCAGGGACGGATTCTATTCACTTCGTCGATTGCCGCCCTGATGCCCGGCCCGTTCGAGGCAGTCTACGCGGCATCTAAAGCATTTATACACTCCTTCTCAGAAGGGCTGCGTAACGAGTTAAAGGACACAGGCGTCACCGTTACCGCGCTGATGCCAGGGCCGACGGATACCAACTTCTTCCATCGGGCGGGAATGGACGACACGAAGGCGGGCGCAGACAAGAAAGACGACGCGGCCGAAGTTGCCAAGCAGGGCTTCGAGGCGCTGATGGCGGGTAAGGACGACATTATCGCCGGTTCACTCAAGACAAAGATTCTGGCCAGCGCGAGCAAGGTTTTGCCTGATACCGTTAATGCCGAAATGCACCGCCAGCTTACTGAACCGGGATCTGCTAACAAATAATTCGCGCCCGTCTTATCTATTCTTATGTGCAGATTTAAAGGACGTAAACATCGCAGATAATGGCAAGATTGCTGCCGATAAAAGCGTGTTTACTTCTCCGAGTAGTGACGATTTAGCACAGTTTTCTCAGGCGTTCATCGATGGCATTATGCAGCATCGGCATTGGATGCGAACTGAGGAATAAATGGTTCTCGCCTAAGTAATTTAGTGCAGCACATTTATGCAAATTCATCATCTCAATTGTGGCTGTATGTGTCCCATTGGAGGGGCGCTTTTCGATGGCTTCAGTCGGGGTTTGACGGCTCACCTCGTCTGCCACTGTCTGCTCGTTGAAACGAATCAGGGACTTGTTCTGATCGATACCGGTTTCGGATTGCGGGATATCGAGTCGCCTTACTCCCGGCTCAGCCCGTTTTTCGTCCACTTTAATAACATCCAGTTCGATCGCAAGTACACGGCAATCCATCAAATTGAACAGCTCGGATTTTCACCAAGCGATGTGCGCCATATTGTGCTAACCCACCTCGATTTCGATCATGCCGGTGGTCTAGAGGATTTCCCGGAAGCAACGGTACACGTCATGCAGGCTGAAATCGATGCCGCACAGGATCGGCACGGTTTCATCACAAAAAGGCGCTATCGTCCGGGGCAGTGGGATGAAGTCAAACGCTGGAAATACTATTCGGCGGGTGGCGAACCTTGGTTCGGTTTTGAAGCTGTCCGCGACCTCGACGGGTTGCCGCCGGAAATTTTGCTAATCCCGTTGGTGGGGCACACGCGGGGTCATGCTGGCATTGCCATTGATACACCCGATGGCTGGCTCCTGCACGCAGGCGATGCCTATTTCTACCGACACGAGATGGATGCCACTAACCGGCGCTGCACGCCCGCTTTGCGCGCCTACCAATGGATGATGGAGGTCGATCGCAAGGCTCGGTTGCTCAATCAAGGCCGGCTGCACGCATTATCGGTGGAACATAGTAAAGATGTGCGCCTGTTTTGCAGTCACGATGCTATTGAGTTAAAAGCCTTCGTTGACGGGTCTAGTAGCTCTTAAAACTAGAAATTTCATCATTACTATTGATTAGGTAAAGTAGGCGATTGGAGAAGTTGCACCCGGACTGCTGTCTGGATTTTGAGACATCTTAAATTTACAACTCAAAACTCTTTAGTGCAGCGAAGCGGTGAGTGAGTCCTAGTAGTTTCTTGAAGAAGGCATTTATGAATATCAGCAGACGCAATATGTTAAAAGTAACTTCTGCTTCGGGTTTGGTTGCAGCAGGGCTGGCAGCTTCCGAAGGGTTGTTGAAACCTGTGTTAGCTCAAGATGAACCGACCCAACTAGATGCTGAAAGTCCAGTTGCCCAAGGTCAAACCCAAAGCGGCGAGATGAGTTACAGGACGCTGGGACGCACAGGAGAGCGAGTGTCTGCAATTGGCTTGGGGGGACACCATATCGGACGCCTTCGAGAGGAGCAAGAAGCTATTAAGCTCATTCGCAGTGCGATCGACCGCGGCATCAATTTCATGGACAATTCTTGGGATTATCACAACGGACGCAGCCACCGTTGGATGGGACAAGCGCTCAAGGATGGCTACCGACAAAAGGTGTTTCTGATGACCAAAATTGACGGCCGCACTAAGGGCGCTGCGATGATGCAGATTGATGAGTCACTGAAGGGGTTGCAGACCGATCGCATTGACCTAATGCAGCATCACGAAATTATTCGGATGGAAGACCCCGATCGCATTTTTGCTCCCGGCGGGGCTATGGAGGCCGTAGTAGAAGCGCAGAAGGCGGGCAAGATTCGTTACATCGGCTTTACAGGACACAAAGACCCTTTGGTTCACCTGCGAGTGATGGAAATTGCCGCTCAAAACAATTTCCGTTTTGACGCGGTACAGATGCCGCTGAACGTGATGGACGCTCATTTTAGAAGTTTTGAGCAAGAAGTTCTGCCGGTGCTGGTGAAGAACCAAATAGGTGTATTGGGGATGAAATCTATGGGCGACCCTTATGTTCTTAGAAGCAATACAGTAAGCCCGATCGAATGTCTCCACTATGCGATGAATCTGCCTACTTCTGTTGTGATTACTGGCATTGATAGTATGCAACTCCTCGATCAAGCGTTTGAGGCCGCTCGCACGTTTAAGCCGATGGATCGAGCACAAGTTGCAGCAATGCTTAATCGCACTCGCGAGGCGGCGGCAAAAGGGCAATACGAACTGTATAAAACTACCAACCAATTTGATAGTACCGCCATGAACCCATCGTGGCTAGGTTGACACTCCCCTGGCTAAAGCCGAGGGGATTCTTGTTTCGCAGAATCGACTTGCCGATGCAGAATTGCTTCAACATCGGTAGCGGTCAATTCTCCACAAGCGTTCGGATCTAAGATCCAAGTTCCGGTGTGCCCCACCGTACTTAATCCCCGACTCAGGATATTTCTAGCGGCGTTCCAATCTCTATCAAGGGTGCATCCGCACTGACAAGCGTGGGTTCGCGTTGATAGACTTTTCTTAACAACTGTCCCGCAGCTAGAACATTCTTGACTTGTTCCATTGGGTGGCACGGCAATCGTAATCCTTCCGAATACTTTGCCGAAATATTCCATCCATGTTCGGAACATATACCAAGATGCGTCGTTAATCGATTTGGCTAAACAGTGATTCTTCACCATATTTTTAATCCTCAAATCTTCGTAGGCTACACAGTCGTTTGACTGGATGACGCATCTTGCCAATTTCACGGCAAAATCTTTACGCTGTCTACTTATTTTGAGGTGGCGCTTTCCTAGAATCACTCTAGCTTTTCTTCTGTTTTGCGAACCCTTGACTCGTTTTAAAACTCGTCTTTGAGCTTTTTTTAATCTGTACTCTCCCTTGCCCAGAAATCGCGGATTTTCGACGGCAACGCCATTTGAGTCTGTGTAGAACTCTTTGAGCCCCACGTCTAATCCAATCGCATTGCCTGTGACCTCAATCTTTTGAGAGCGGTCAACTTGGACGCAAAACTGGACGAAATATCCGTCTGCTCGCTGTACTAAGCGTACTCGCTTGATTTGACGGAGCTGATAAAAATGTAAGTCGCGCGTCCCTTTTAGTTTGAGTTTCCCGATTCCTTTCTTGTCGGTAAAAGTGAGAGATTTCCGGTCGGTTGCCAGACGCCATCCGGTTGTCTTATATTCGACCGAGCGGTTGTCTTTCTGGAACTGCGGAAATCCCTTTTTTCCCGGAATTTTCTTTTTACAGTTATCGTAGAATCGGGAGATTGCCGACCACGCTCTTTCTGAGCTAGATTGCCGAGCCATGCTGTTCAAGTCATCGCAAAACGAAAATTCTTTAGCTAAAACAGCGCTGTACTTATTTAAGTCGTATTTATCGACTTTTTGGTTGTCCATCCAAAAGCGCAATGCTTTGTTGCGGATGAACTGCACTGTTCTAATTGCTTCATCTATAGCATCTAATTGCTGCTTTTTACCGTATGCTTTGAATTCAAAAACTAGCATGACTTCGACCCGATCACGATACTCTTATGCTAGCAACGCTAGCTTAACATCGCTAAACTTGTTCACAAAGCTTTACAAGTACGTGTCGTATCCCCTACATTAGGAGAAAGCCGTCGAGCGAAGGACGGGGTTTTAAACCCAATTTCTTGATAACCCACCAAGGCTAGAGGAGAGGTTGTCTCCGGCTCTTTTGGATTGTTTCTAGGGAGCAGAGAGAAGAGGGAAGTTTTTTAGTTTTAACTTAAATAGTTCAAGCTTTACCCCAGCGCAGTATTACGAGGAACAAAGCAATTTCAAAAATCAAAACTATCTGTCAATTTCCCCTTACCACTTTCCTGACATCGCGCCCTTGAGCCTCAATTCTTCTCGACTGACTAGAGCTTCGTAGTAATCGGGTTTGATTTCGAGGGCGACTCCGTAAGAGCTAATAGCATCTTGAGTTCGCTGCAATTTTTGCAAAACGTCGCCCCGCTGCGCCCAAGCTTCCCAGTTGTCTGGCTTGAGTTGAATCACTTGGTCAAAAGCGACGAGTGCTTGGGAATAGTTCTGCATTTCCCCTAGGATCAGACCTCGCTGTACCCAGCCTTGATAGTTGTCGGGCCAGACAGTAATTGCTCGATCGTATGATGCTAGAGCTTGTTCGTACTGCTGCAATTTTGACAAAGCGTTGCCGCGTTGCAACCAAGCTTCAAAATTGTCTGGCACGATTTTTAGTACGCGGTTGTAAGCTGCGACGGCTTCTTCGTAACGCTGCAATTTTTCCAGCGCTGCGCCTTGCTGCAAACCTACTTTTGATGTAATTTCTGATTCTGAAGTCAGAGAAATTACTTTATCAAAACAGGCGATCGCTTCTTCGTATTGCTGTAATTTTTCCAAAGCTTCCCCTCGCAAGTTCCAAGCTTCTAGAAAATTACCTTCAATTTGTAAGGCATTGCTGTAAGCGATAATTGCCTCTTTGTAGCGTTCCAATCCTGCCAGGGCGATGCCTCTACCCAGCCAAGCTTCGGGAAAATTCGGATTAATTTGAACGGCTTGGTCAAAAGCAGCGATCGCCCCTTCATAATCTCTCGCTTCTGACAGTGTTTGACCGCGCCCGATCCATGCTTCGGGATAAAAAGAATTAATTTGAATTGCCCGATCGAAACAAGCAATTGCCGCATCCGCCCACTGGTGTTTGAGGGCCATTCCTTTATAAAACCACGCTTCGCAGTCGTTGGGCTGCATTTGCAGTACGCGATCGTAAGCTGTCACGGCTTCTGCATATTTGTGCAATTTTGCGGAAGCAATGCCCCGATTGAACCAAGCCAGACTATTTTGTGGTTGCAGTTGAATGGCGCGATCGTAAGAAGTTACAGCTTCAGCGTAGCGTTCCGCTTTCATCAAAGCCAAACCTCGGTTCAGCCAAGCTTCCCAATTAGTCGGGACGAGTTTCAGCGCGCGCTCGAAAGCGGCCACGGCTTCAGGATAGCGCTCCGCTTGAACCAACACGTTGCCTTGCCGGTACCACATGGCTGGCAAATTCGGATGAAGTTGGGTTGCTTTTTTGTAACAGCTTGCGGCTGCATCCCACTGCTGCAATTCCTCTAAAACTCGGCCTCGCTGATACCAAGCTTCGTGCTTTTCTGAATTGATTTGAATTGCGGTGTCGAAAGCCGCGATCGCTTCTGAGTGATTTTGCAAACTTAACAGCCCTGTGCCGCGCAGCATCCAAGCCCAGTATTCTTCGGGATTAATTGCTGTAGCTCGATCGGCGCAGGCTACGGTTTCTGCGTAGGAATGCAGTTGCTTGTAAGCTTTGCCCAGATTCAGCCACGCCCGGGCCCAGTCCGGCTTAATTTGAACGGCTTTTCCGTAGCAAAGGACTGCCGCTTCGTACCTTCCTGCGGCGTACAATCTATTGCCCCGATCGTAATCTGGAAATGCTGCAAAAATTCTTAAAATCGGCGGCAGCAGAGCTGGTTGGGGGTTTGAGGAGTTTTCTGTAGCCGAAGTCGAGAGGTCTGGCATACGCCTTTCACATAAAAATTTAGTGGGATAACAAGCTTGCGGTCTTATATATTAACTTATGCTTTTCTTAATATCGCTGCTGTTTTGAAACAAATTTAGCATATCAGGCTTGGTGCGACAAATCCTTTTTACTTAATTCGAGTAGGTATAAAATTATGCAGCCTTCTCACTTTTGGTACACCCCTGTAAGATACGGTCAGTCGATTTTCGATTTTCGATTGACCGAAAGCATCGAGGACACAAGCACATATGCCCTAATTCAGGTTTAAAACCAAATTTAAGATGCTAGAGTTGCACACGCTTTTAGATTTCACTGACTGCGATCGGGAGTCGATGCACTCCCACCCGAATTATTGGTACGAAGGCCGTTGTCCTCAAAGCGGCGAGCTGCTGAGACTGCCGCGCACTCGAATGTCCGAGGATCTCGCCCGCGGTTTGATGCGGTACCTTGCGACTGACGATTCCGACGATCGCGAAGGGAAGATGTACGGCATATTACTGGTGGAGATGCCTTCGGGGGAACAGCGGATACTCAAAGCATTTTCCGGGCTGCTGAACGGTTGCAGCATTGTTGAGGGCTGGGTGCCACCGATTCCGGGACGCGATCGAGTTGCTTTTGAGGAAGCCCGCACGTTAACTCAATTGGAGGCGATGAAACAGGAACTTATTGCACTGAATCAACTCCCGCAGCGACAAGAGTATGAAGCCTTATTTCGGGAGTTTGAATTGCAAATGCAAGTTCTGAGCGATCGGCACCGCAATTGCAAGCTGCAGCGAGATGAAAAACGCCAGTTACTGTGTCAAACTATCGCAGCAGAAACACTAGCAGTTGCCCTGGAACAACTGAATCAAGAAAGCCGTTTGGAAAAAATGGAACGCAGGCAATTAAAACGGCAGCGGGATGAAACATTGCAGCCGCTAAAACAATTAATTGAAGCTGCAGATGGGCGGATGCGGGCGCTGAAACAGCGGCGAAAAGAACTTTCCCGCGAACTTCAGACACAAATGCACGCGGCTTACACTCTGGTGAATTTTTTGGGGAAATCGATCTCGCTATCCTCATTGATGCCAACCAATTCTATTCCCACTGGCACCGGCGACTGTTGCGCGCCAAAATTGCTCCACTACGCGGCAGTACACAACCTGAAACCGCTGGCAATGGCTGAGTTTTGGTGGGGACCACCATCGGGCGATAAGATACAAGGAGAATTTTATGGTGCTTGTAGCGATCGGTGTCAGCCGTTGATGGGTTTTTTGCTGTCAGGGTTGGCTCAAAATCCGACTGTTTCTAATATGGATGAGGGTTTGACGGGCGGGCTAGAAACCCACGGCACAAGGAATAATTTTTCTTGTGGAACAGGCATCTTGCCCGTTACGGAAATGCTACCGATTATTTATGAAGACAAATGGTTAATCGCGGTTAATAAACCCTCTGGCTTGCTGTCAGTTCCCGGTCGTTATTTGGAAAATCAAGATAGTGTTTTTAGTCGTTTGCGTAACTTGTTACCGGATAGTTCAAATTTGACAGTTGTGCATCGTTTAGATGGGGAAACATCTGGGATTTTGCTATTGGCACGGGACAAAGAAACTAGCAGTCAACTCAGGCAGCAATTTGAAACTAAGCAGGTTCAAAAAGTTTATGAAGCGGTGCTTTCGGGTACTGTAAAAATTGATGCGGGAACGATCGAACTCCCACTTTGGGGCGATCCCGCAAATCGCCCTTACCAGCAAGTAAATTGGGAGTGCGGAAAACCCAGTGTTACTCGTTTTCAGGTAATGGCGACAGAGGGAAATTGCGATCGCGTCGAGTTTTTGCCGCTGACGGGACGCACGCATCAATTAAGGGTTCATGCAGCGGATGTTCGAGGGTTAGGAATACCGATTTTGGGCGATCGGCTTTATGGATGTCGGGCTGCTGCAAAGCGGCTACACTTGCACGCGCGGGAACTTTCGTTTGAGCATCCGCAGTTGGGAGAAAGGTTATACTTAAAGGCAGAAACACCATTTTGAGCTAAGGGCGGCAACGAAGGATTGTTACGCAGTAGGAATTACAGATAGAGGCAGGCCATATTTATTGTTGAGTAATTGGAGCAACAGATGGGGGGACTTCAGCTTAACTTGTCACCCATGAGTAGAGCAGGGAACGAGCTACTTATTACTGATTACTTCTTACTTCTTTTATATCGCCTTACTCGGAAATCTCTGCTTCAAAACAGGCATTATCGGACAAGGTTTTTGCTCCTGTAAATTCTCTGGTTTGTTCCAAGTAAAAGGCCCTTTTTTCTCCGCAGCCATCCACAGCAAGCTTTTTGCTCGCGTCATCGCCACATACAGCAGTCGAAACTCTTCGGCTGTTTTCAAATAACCTGCTTGTTCCCAGGCTTCGCCTAGATTTGGTAAAGGATATTTTTCGTGCAAACTTGCTCGAATTTGTGCTCTCGCTACCTCTGCTAAAGTGAAATCTCCTAAAAATCGGGCTTGCGGCAAAACTCGCAAATTTCCGGGGATAGTTTGTTCGTGCAGAAACGGCAAAAATACGCAATCCCAATCCAATCCTTTAGCTTTGTGCATGGTAATAATTGTTAGTTGACCTTTGCTGGTATAACGTTCTTCTATTTTGTCATCTGCATCCACAGGTTCAAATCTTTCGGAACTGACAATTTCGCTCAGTACGGCCAAAATATTACGCATTGAATTGTTGCCGGCTGTTTGGATTGCTACCCGTTCTGCTAATTTGTCGGCGGTGGCTAATTCTGTTTGGTCGTATTGCAGCGCTAAGGCTAAGAAGGAAATGATTTGGTAGGGTGGAAGTTCTAAGCTGGCTTGCAGCAAACCGCAGCAAAAATAGCGGCATTTGCGAACGGGATCTGACTGCTGGGGGTCTAGCGGGCCTGGGTAAAGAAATTGCTCGGGGCTAGTCGCAAAAGCATTGTAGTCTTGTTTGGGGATCAGTTGCCGATCGCTCAAAATCTTTAAGGCTGCTTTCAGGTAGTCTGGAGAGTGCGGGCGATCGAGGAATTGCAGCAGTGTTAAAATTTCCCAAGGTACTTGAGAATGTCTGTCCCGCTCTCCCACATCCTCAATTTTAATCCCGTATTTCCGCAAATCAAAGCTTAATCCGTGTTTTCGAGGATTTTCCAGCACTTCTTTGATAAACTTACCTTGTTTGTTTTCCCGCACCAAAATAGCCATCGATTTCAGATTTTCTAACGGCAATTTGGCACTATTTTCCCCCTCGCTCGCTTCCGCGCCTGAATCGATAGCTTTTTCATTCCTTGCGAATTCAAAATCGGGGGGTAAAAATTCCTCAACTAACTCAATTACCCGCTTGCCAATTAACTCAATTGTATGGTAAATATCGCGGGGAGTATGCAATTCTAAGCCGCGACCAATTGGGGCCGGATTGGCATTCTGCTGCGGGTCATGGCTGGGTACTGGCTTAATAGTTTGGTCGCGAAAAGGCTGTTCGGTTCCCGCTAATTTCGAGCTATTTACCCATTGCAACATAAAGTTAGCCGCATCGATAATCACCTGGGTGCTGCGACCTGCCCCGTCCATTGTCGCTAACTTATTTTCCACTTCGCACCGATCGCAAAATTGGTTAAAATAAATCGGGTCTGCGGGAGTGAAAGTAGAATTAATCGCTTGATTTGGGTCGCCAACTCTGATAAAATTGGGAGGTAAAGTAGGATGATCGGGATCGATCGCCAATGTTTCCAAAAGCCGAGTCTGCAAAGGTGTAGAATCCTGCGCTTCGTCCTCGAAAACAGCAAATACTTGCTTTTGCTCGATCGCCCTCGCCCTCGGATTGTCCAACACCCGCAAAGCGGCTAAAATCATTTCGTCGTAATCGATGAATTCCCGACTCCTCAACAAAGCCTGATATTTTTGATATAAACCCCCAGCTACTGCTAAAATCTCATAACCATCCCCTGTATCAAGAGCATTCATTTCTAACAACTGTTCGGGAAATAAACCCGAAGATTTCGCCTCGTGAATCACAGTTTTAGCTACCTGCGGCAAAATTTCTGTCCGCAAAACCGATTGTCGCCGCAGCCTCTCCGTTTCCTCTCCGTCGAATTGCTGTCCTTCCAACAAAACTTGATATCGGCGGGGATTTTCGGCAATCCAAAGTTCTACACAGGTACGAATTAATCGGTGACTTTGAGTAGGAGTAACTAAGGTTGAATTTTCTAAATTTAAACCAGACAAATCCGGATGGCGCATCGCAATATTCAAAGCTAAACCGTGCAAAGTGTGCACCGCAAAACCGCCTTGAGATAAAGACAATTCTGCCAATCTTTCCCGAATTTTAGCTTTAATATTAGCAGCAGCCGATCGCGTAAATGTCACGACAATTAACTGGCGGCGGCTGTGAAGCTGGTTGCGGGCGATCGCAATTGCCGACGCAGCAGCCATTCCCGTAGACTTCCCGGCCCCCGGAACAGCCGAAACAGCAAGGGGGCCACCTTGCCAATCCGCCATGTCCTGCTGCCCCGCACGCAAGCTTTCGCGAATTTTAAGGCAAGCTTGTTCTCGCAAAACGGCGGCAAACCCTGATTCTGAGAGCGCTGAGGCTACATCCGGGCGATCGATCTGGGTTGTCGATCGCATAAAATCAGTATCAAATTCATCTGTCATTCGATTTTAGATTTTAGATTTTAGATTTTAGATTAGAAAAATATTTGTCGCGTTCAGCCTTTTCAAACGGTATCAGAAACCGAGTTGCTTTAGTTGCGATCGCGTATGGCCAGAACCCAAACCGTCAATCGATTTTAGATCTTAGATTTTAGATTAAAGAATTGAATAAAGCGACCCCGCTGAGAAATCCGGGCGCTGGTCATTGGGAGCGAGGAGCTTTTTTATCCCTCCACGGATGAATCCGGGGACTTGTGACCCAATTGTTTTCGGTCATCACACCGATATTTATTGGCTTTCATCTGCGTTCATCTGCGTTTATCTGCGGTTAAAAATCCCAAAGTATTCAACCTCTACCGTTTCCATTTCGGTATCGGCTAAACTAACACTATCTATTGAAGCTTAAATTGAAACCAGCATAAAATTCAATACCCAAGACTTTTTAGAGGAGTCACCCAAATGAAAACTCACCTCAAAATCAATTCCCCCCCGCCCAAGCCAAACCCAAACCCAGCCAAGAACAGCACAACTCGTTTTGCTGTGGCGATATTCTTAACTGTATCTTCAACAATTGCTTTGCCTAGCTGCGGAGGAGCTCAAACGTCCAGCAGCGCTCCAGGCGGCGCAGGTTCATCCAGCGGCCCTGAAAACCAAGTTGCGGCATCGGCTCCACAATCGGCACCAGCACCCGAACCAGCAGCCCCAAGGTCACAAACTGCTGCTGTACCAAAAAAAGCAGCAGAAACTCCCGCAACCCGTCCCCAACTGATTAAAAAAGCCGAACTCAGTGTAGTTGTCAAATCTATTGACGCCACCACTAAATCTGTTACCAATATTGTCGAAAAACAGCAAGGCGATATCTTGGGTTTCCAAAACCAAAAGCCTCCGGATTCCAGTGTCCGCCAAACGGCGTCTGTCGAGATTCGCGTGCCTCAAGAACGGTTAGAAACTACTTTAGAGGCTTTGGCAAAACTCGGAACTGTAGAGAACCGTTCTCTGACGGCTGAGGATGTTACCGCTCAATTAGTTGACAGCGAGGCTAGACTGCGGAACCTCCGCAAATCGGAAGAAATGGTGTTAAAAATTATGGAGCGATCGGGATCTGTCGGCGATGTGCTCAAAGCTGCTCAGGAGTTGAGCAATATTCGGGAGTCGATCGAACGCATTGACGCTCAGTTAAAAAGTTTGCGAAATCAAGTAGCCTATTCGACTATTAGCTTAACTCTAGAAGCAGCAGTATCGGCTCAACAAACTCAGGAACCCTCTCTAGGTTTGCGGGTACAGGAAACTTGGGGGAAAGCGACTCATTCGGTTGGTGAATTGACGCTCGGTTTGTTTGCTTTGGGTATTTGGCTGTTGGCTTACAGTCCTTATTTTCTGTTAATTGCGGCGGCGGTTTACGGCTTTAATCGATTTAAGAAACAGCATTCTGATCCGACAACTCCAGAACCGAAACCGCCTCAGTAGTCATTAGTCAGTTGACTGTTGACTGTTGGCTGTTGGCTGATAACAACTAACAACTGACAACTGACAACAACTAACAACTAACCACTAACAACTGACAACTGACTAATCATCAATTTGCCATCCATCTTTGGTATAGTCTTCATCCACAATCTTTTTGGGACGCATCACCAGAACAACTCGCCCCAAAATAGGAATATCCGGGGATTGTTCAAACCAGTACAATTCTAAATTGCCAGCGTTATCGGCAAGGAAATAACTCTCAGCATCCCACTGTCTTTGAGCTCGATCGGCAATAATCAAAACTTCTTCAACTTTGCCTTGCAGCGGTACCGGCAATTTATCACTCATTCCCAAAACCGCCACCGGATCTTCAGCGTTCAAAATTACCTGCCATCCGGGAATCGCCACCCAAGCTCCGGCTCCGGAAAATTTTACCATTCGGAACGGCTCGATTTCCTCCGGCAAAGGCACTGCCACCAAATCTGTAGTAGAAAGCGGCAATTTGCCCACAACCGGGACAACGCGCGGCAATTGTTCCTCGGTATCGAGCCGGTAGACGGGCAATCGGGGCGCTTCCCGTCTCGGAACTACGGTAAAATCAACCAGCAATTGCTCGATTTGCGCCCTAGCGGTTTGGCTGCTAGCTAATTTTAAACCGCGAGCAATTAAGCGCGATCGCTCTTGCAAATCGCTTTTCTGTCTCGCCAATTGCCAGCATTGGTAAGCCATAGCATCGCCGGGAGTGTCTGTGAACCCTTGGGGGAGACTCCCGAAGTGCGAAAACTCCTTGATGGCTTTAGCAACTTGGCGAGCATCGTCAACATCCAAATTGTGGGTTAGCATCAAAGCAGCCGCCCCGGCCCGCTCTACTTGAGAGAGAATCCGAAACTCGTATAAGATATCACTACCTTTGCCCAAAAAGTGCGATCGAACTTCGTCTGAAGCCCCAGCATTTACCATGCTGGTGTAGACTTGGGCTGCGACGCTCACTTGATTTTGCTGAATTGGCTCAAAACCTGTTTCTTCAAAAATCCTTTGAGAGTTGTAGCCAGCTTTTAGCAGTGCAGTGCAGGCTTGTCCCCACTCTACCCAAGTGCCTTCTTTTCGGCGGAGCGATCGAATTAACTTTTCGGCATCCACAGCAGTTGTGGAGGATGCAGATGCAGGAGGGGATGAATCTTGCGGTGTATCAGTCATAATTGAATCAAAAACTAGCGCTAAGTTATGTGTGGTTGGATACCGGCAAGGCTCGTGTCGCGGCAGAGCGATAGATTAATAGTAAGTGAGTTATGAGACTATTGTTACAGAATAGTTGCTCGCCTAAATTTACAAAGGGGAGTTTATCGTATTGTTATGGATAATGCCATTTCAGAGCTAGATCAAATTAAACGCCAGCTCATGACCCTACACAGACCGAAAAAGCCCAAAATGCTGGTAGTAGACGACGAACCAGACAATCTGGATTTACTCTACCGCACTTTCCGACGAGATTTTAACGTGCTCAAAGCTGAGAGTGGAATTCGCGCCTTGGAAGTCCTCGGCATCGAAGGCGAGGTCGCCGTCATCATTTCCGACCAGCGGATGCCCGAAATGAAGGGAACGGAGTTTTTGAGCAAAACCGTGCCCCAGTTTCCGAATACGGTCAGAATTATCTTGACTGGTTTTACGGACATTGAAGACTTGGTGGATGCGATTAACTCAGGACAGGTTTACAAGTATATCACCAAGCCTTGGGACCCGAACGAACTGAAAATGGTGGTGCAAAAGGCTGCCGAGACTTATGAAATTCTCAAGCAGCGGACTGAGGAATTGGATCGCGCCCAAAATCAAATACAACTGTTAGCAACAATCATGCAAACGGCTGTGGATTATCCGAGTTTGGAAGCAAGTTTAGACCCAATTGCTACTGCTATAAGTGATAATTTTTTGGCGGACTATTGCATTTTACAACTGGTGGACGGAAATGTTTTAATGCCACTCCAAGGCTGTCACACCACTGGTTCACCTGTGGAAAATTGGCTGGCAGATGATCCTCTGGTTCGAGAAGCAATTACCTCTCAAACTATTCAGGGTGCTGTGAATATTGGACTCGACACAAACCTAGCGAGTCTGCCGCACTATCAGAAATCCGGCATTCAAGCTCACCTGACCATCCCGGTGATTCACAAAGGTCGATCGATCGCCCTGATTTCCATGCAGTGGAAGCAGCCTTGTTCCCTGCGCCCAGACGAACTCACAACAGTTCACCTCGCCGCTCAAGAAGTTGCTTTGGTATTGACGAGTTTTCAGGGTCATTAGTCATCAGTCATGAGTCATCAGTCATTAGTCCTTAGTCCTTAGTCGCCTCTAAGTCTTGAGTTTAAAATGATAGCAAACCAATGAGTTTCGACAAAAGCTCAGCGCTCGCTAACAAATAAAAAAGCATTAATGACTGGCGACAGCATGACATGAATGCACGGATTAATTATTTTTTCCGGCTGACTTTACAAATTATCAATCACCAATGACAAATGACCGATGACTAATAACGCCGAACAAATTAAAACTATATTTAATCGAATTGCACCAGTTTACAACCAATTGAACGACTGGTTGAGCTTTGGGCAACACCGGATTTGGAAGCAAATGGCGGTGAAATGGAGCAGTGCGGGCCCCGGAAATACTTGTTTAGATTTGTGCTGCGGTAGCGGGGATCTCGCTTTGTTGCTGGCTAAACAAGCAGGGCCGACCGGTTGCGTATTTGGAGTAGATTTTTCCGCCGAACAATTGGCCGTGGCTGCCCGGCGCGATCGACCTTTTCTCACCCCTATAAGTCCCATTTCCTGGGTAGAAGCTGACGCCCTAGACTTGCCTTTTGCTGACAATTACTTCGACTGCGCCACAATGGGTTACGGCCTGCGTAACGTGACAGACATCCCCCGCAGTCTTCAGGAATTGCACCGCGTGCTCAAACCCGGTGCCAAAGCAGCTATTCTCGACCTCCACCGCCCCAGCAATTCCCTAATGCGGAGTTTTCAGCAGTTTTATCTGGACAGTCTCGTAGTGCCCATTGCTCAGCAATTTGGCATGACTCAAGAATATGCTTACATTAATCCTAGTTTAGAAAAATTCCCGATCGGCCAGGAGCAAGTCGCGATCGCCAACAAAGCCGGATTTGCCGCCGCCACCCACTACCCCATTGCTGGAGCTATGATGGGAGTATTGGTACTGGGCAAAGCAATTTAAAATTAAAAATGCTTGCAGTCTAGATCGGCTATCTAACTATAGGGTGCACCGATCCCTGTGCACCTTACTCTATTTTTAATCATTTATGAATCCGTCTGAAATTTGGCTGTTGTTGGCCCCACCTGTAGTGGGAGGAATTATTGGCTATTTCACTAACGATATAGCTATCAAAATGCTGTTCCGCCCCTATCGAGCTATTTACATCAAAGGGCGGCAGTTGCCTTTCACTCCCGGTTTGATCCCCCGCAACCAAGAGCGTTTAGCAAAGCGAATTTCCGACACAATTATGGGTTCCCTGCTGACGCCGGAGGAACTGCAAAACTTGGCGCGCCGCCTCCTGCAAACCGAGCGGATGCAGTCGATAATTCTCTGGCTGTTGCAGTTGGCGCTGGATCAGGTAAAAGCAGACGCCGAGCAAAAAACCGCTAAAATTCTCGCAAACATTCTGCGAGATTTGCTGGGGGAATCTATGCCGCGAATTCTCAAAGTTTTGGCGCGCCGGGAAGATTTTTTAGAAGTTCAGCTAAATCAAATTTTTGACCAAGTTTTGCTGGAGATTCAGCTAACTGAAGCTCAGGCTGCTCAGCTTGCTGAGTGGTTGTTGCAGGTAGTAATACCCCCGGAAGTGCTGCGGCAGGCTTTAATTGACTTTTTGACGGATCGCAATATTTCGATCATCGATGAAGGCTTTCGAGAAAAAACCAGCGGCACTTATTGGGTAGTAGCAAATTTGTTTGGTTTGCGGAATACTTTAACTCGGCTGCGGACTTTTTGTCTTGATGACAGAGAAGCGACAAATCAGCGCTTAGCAGAGTTAACTATTTCTTTGGGAATTCGCGGGCGAATTCAGGAATGGCTGCAAAATTTGTCGATGCAAAATTTACCGGTTTCGACTGTGAGACAGTTGCGAAAAACTATGCGCGACAGCGTTCGCAGCTACGTTCAACAGCGCGGTACAGACGTACTTGAGGGGTTGAGCAAATCTATTGATTGGGAAAATATTTCGCGGTTGCTTCTCAATCGATTGCAAACTTCAGCGGTGATGAGCGCTTCCCTCGGAATTGTCAGCCAAGAACTGGCTTTGGTTTTAGAGCGCTATTTAGAGCGGGATTTAGAAAATATTGTAGCTCAGGCTATCCCGATTTTGAATATTGACCAGGTGATTGTCGATCGAGTAAAAGGTACTTCTCCTGAAGAGTTGGAGTTAGCTATTCAGGGAATTGTCCAAAGCGAGTTGCAGGGAATTGTAAATTTAGGAGGGATTTTGGGTGTTTTTGTCGGCTGTTTGCAGACAGTTGTGGTTTGGATTCAACGGTGATTTATTTCGGCAGTTGTGAGATATTTGTTGTAGTCTAATATTCGCTCTCTCTGGCGCACCCAGTACCAAAAACCAGGTTTTTCGGCAGTAGTTGCCACCTAAGCCAGAAGGTTTTTGGTAGAAACCGGGTTTTTGTGGCCCAATCCTAATTTACCTATTTCCTAAATCTATGCCAGCCCCCAATTCGGACGATCGCACAAACATCCCCAAAAACCCGCGCAACCTCAGCCGCCAACAATACGAGCGTTTAACCGCAGAAATGGCCACTCCCTACCGGCCTCTGCGACAGTTTGTTTACATAGCTTGTGGCGCTTCGGGCTTTATCGGCGGCTTGGTTTTCCTCGCTAAAATTGCCTCTGGGCGGGAAATTGGTTCTGCTTTGCCTAATTTTGCCCTCCAAGTCGGAGTTGTGGCACTGATGGTGTTCCTGTTTCGCTGGGAGCAGCGCGCCGAGGGCCGATCCCCGAAGTCGAAGTAACAAAAGTTTACAAATGGAGACAAAAATCTATCTGAGGCAAGGAAAAGTTAGAAATATAAAGAAATTATTATGAAATCGTGGTTTGCCAGCGATCCCTGTAATTATAATAATGTGGCTTCAATTGGGGTCAGCAAATTTAAAGGCCCTAATCATAAACCGCTTGTAATTCGTTCAATTGGGGTCAGCTTTCATAAAGACCCTAAATATATTAAATAAATTTAAGCCCAGCGCCAGCCTTCACTGATAGAATAGCTGGCGTTCGGCATTTTGCTAGGATCGGGAGCTTGGGAGAGAGAATCATATCAATTTCGGTTGCACCGTCGGTGATGCTTGACTGTTGACTGTTGAGTATTGACTGTTGACTGTTGAATCGTGGTCGCAAAACTGAATGGTTGAGTGTTATCAGTAGGGTGTGTACCGCGTACAGAGAGGCCGCTACAAGTGCCCTGAACCGAGTTTTTTGCCTAGCATCCGATATAGGTAATACCAGTTCCCCAAAATCATCCAACTGTAGACTTGTGATCGAAACCACGATCGTCATCACTCATTCGCAATTCTAAAATCTAAAATCTAAAATGGTATAAGTGCGGGGGCGATCAAATAATTTGGTATTTCCCGAAGACCTTAGCCTGTGCAGTAAGTAATGAAATGTGTCAAAGTCGAAGTAGAAAAAGATGTTGGGAGATTTTACTATGGGTCGATCCTTTTTCAAAGGGCGGTGGACATTATTTTTAGCAGCAGGCGCGGGAATTGTCTTTTACAGCAATGCTGCGGCGGCTGCCGAAAAGGTAGTGCTCAAATACAGTGCGATCCGAATGACTTTACCTGTCAGCGAATTAGAAATTTTTGCAGAAACTGGGCAAATGTCCCCCGCGTTAGAAATGCTGCTGGGAAAGGCAAAAAAAGACCCGGAAGCGGTTCGCAACAGTCTGATGAGACCGGTGAAAGTCAGTCAAAGCTTTTTGGATCGCACGCTTAACAGTAAGGTTGGGGAAATAATTCTCGATGAAGTGGGTCAGGTAATTCGCACTCCTTCTGGGGATGCAAATCGAGAAGCTTTGCGCGAGGCTTTGGTGCTATCGGCCACTAATGATAACGAGATTACACTGCTGGAAGCTATGAAGAATTATCCTACTCCAGAAGTTTACGTTGAGGGCGATCGTTTAGTTGAAGCTTACGGCAAACTTGTAGCTTTGTCAGAACAATTGGGCGGCGTTTCAGAACGGCTGCAAGACATTTTGAACAAGATTCGTCTGCCTAGATTGTAGTAGTGGATTTTGTCAAGGACGGTTGATTGCTTCGAGCGATCGCAGAATATTGCTGAACCTGCATCAATTACAGGGAAGTTACCTTTTTTTTGTGCAAAATTTGCCTAATTTTGACACGAGTTAAAAACAAAATCTAACTCCAGGCAAGCTTCAAACCAGACGGAAATCAGTCATTCCTAATGCAAAAATCAAAAATCAAAAATCAAAAATCAAAAATTAGATAACTTCCCTGTAAAATCTATATGGGGATAGATTTTCGACAGTTGACAAAAAAATTATCCCGAAGTAGTCTTGTTTTTTTTGAATAAAGTATTTAAAACACAAAATGCACGCAAGAGCTTGTGTATCGCCCATAAAATGAAATCCGATCGGGTGGACATGGGAGATTATCTATATTAATATAGAGAAACGCTGTCAGAATCAGGCGCTTGCGGAAAAACGGCTGGTCATTAGTAAGCTCGTGCTATAACAAATGCCATTGCGCAAGGCATCCCCAAAACTCTTGACTAAAAAAAGGTGAGAGAGTGGATTAATTAACAGCACCTCCAATCCCAATAAAATCTTACTTTTTAGGGGTCTACACTTTCACTCGCTCGACTCTATTTACTGGGTAACACTAGAAAAATGAACAACAATCCTATTCGTTCAAAAGACCGTTTTTTGGTTTTCGGCGCTCCGGCGATCGAAGATGCTGAAATTCAAGAAGTGGTGTCAACCATGAAAACAGGTTGGTTAGGTACAGGCCCTAAAGTCATGAGTTTTGAAAATGACTTCAAAGCTTACAAGGGTTCCCAGTACGCGATTTCAGTCAATTCCTGTACGGCGGCACTGCACTTGAGCATCCTCGCTGCTTCGTTAGAACCGGGGGATGAAGTCATTACTACTCCGATGACTTTTTGCGCTACAGTTAATGCGATCATCCACGCCGGGGCAACACCGGTACTGGCGGATGTAGATCCGGTGACAATGAATATTGACCCGGCTCAAGTAGAAGCTAAAATAACTCCAAAAACAAAAGCAATTTTGCCGGTTCATTTTGCAGGCCGTCCCTGTGACATGGATGCGCTTTGCGAGATTGCTCGCCGTCACAACTTGAAGTTAATTGAAGACTGCGCTCACGCGATCGAAACAGAGTACAAGGGGCGGAAAGCAGGCACATTTGGCGACTTCGGATGCTTCAGCTTTTATGTTACCAAAAACATTACGACGGGCGAAGGAGGAATGATTCTGGCCGGCCGTCAAGAAGACGCCGACAGGCTCAAAATATTAGCGCTGCACGGTATGAGCAAAGATGCTTGGAAGCGCTTCGGAGACTCGGGTTACAAGCACTACCAAGTGGTGGAGGTCGGTTTTAAATACAATATGATGGATTTGCAAGCTGCGATCGGCATTCATCAAATGAAACGAGTTGCTCCTTATTGGCAGCGGCGGGAGCAGATTTGGCAGCGCTACAACGAAGCATTTGCGGATCTGCCGATTACTTTGCCCGCCAGCCCCGAACCGGATACAATTCATGCTTATCACCTCTACACCATTCTGGTAGATGAAGCCAAAGCAGGAATCAGCCGCGACGAGTTTCTCAACGCTATAAATGCTGAAAATATCGGTGTCGGCGTACATTACATGAGTATGCCGGAACATCCTATCTATCAACAAATGTTTGGATGGCAGCCGGAAGACTATCCGAATGCTAGCTACATCGGACTGCATACAATTAGCTTGCCGATTTCGGCCAAACTAACAGATGCAGATGTGGAAGATGTAATTGCTGCTGTTAAAAAATGTTTGGCGATCGGCAAAGATCGGACTCAATTAGAATTGACAGCCGGCCAAGCCACCTAGACTATTAGCTAGACAACAATGTGAAACCTCTCCGGCTAGTCACCATCTATTGAAGAACTGCTCACATTCAGTAACCTAAAATTCTACACCCTTTCAATGTAGTGGGGTTGGAGTCTTTTTTTCCTACATCTAGACTTTTGGGTATCCCCAAAACTATATTTGTAGCTATTAAAAATTCTGAGACATGAACTCTTTGGGGTGCCGAATGTGAGTCCAAATCCTGTGAACCTAGATTTTGTAAAGCTAGTTATTGAAATCACCGACTACCTCTCCCAAAAAAATGGCAGGGCGTGGGTTCAGCCAGCTAAAAATCATCTTTGCTCAGGAACAAATAACCGATGGTTTAGCATATTTCAATTTGTCAAGTTGCTAAGGAAAATAATCAATAATGAATAAACAGATTGGCTACTTTATCCCTGAATTTCCCGGACAAACTCATACTTGGATATGGCGAGAATATCAAGCAATGCTCGATCTTGGTATGGAACCTCACATGATATCAACCCGCCGTCCGCCCACTCAAGTTGTACATACTTGGGCTGAAAAAGCGCAAAGTATGACTGATTATTTGATACCATTTGAGATCAAAGATTTTGTGAATGTTCCCATAGAGCTCATCAAAGCTGGCCCGATTGCCTGGTGGCGCTGTCTCAGTGTAATTGCTAATATTAAAAATATATCCTTTTCTCAAAGACTTTACTATTTGGTATTGGTTGTTATGGGGGCTAAGCTAGCTTGGCTTGCCCGAACCCAGGGCTGGTCTCACGTCCACGTTCATTCCTGTAGCAATGCTGCTAATATTGCCCTATTTGCCTCCATACTTTCGGACATAACTTATAGTCTGGCTCTTCTCGGTCAGTTAGAAGATTTCGGGCCCAATCAAGAACAAAAATGGAAATATTCTGCTTTTGCTTCTGTAATGTCTGAACAACTCCTCAACTCGGTTAAAAATGACCTGGCAGGCTTCTTGCCAAAGGATGTGAGGGTGTCACCAGTCGGTGTAAATCTCGATGAAATTAAGCGTGAAACTCCCTATACTCCTTGGCAGGAAGGCAGTCAATGCCTAATTTACACTTGTGGCCGTCTCAATATAGCCAAAGGACAAAAGTACCTGATTGAGTCAATTAAGTTGCTTCGACAACAAGGGTTTGATGTCCGCTTGCAGATTGCTGGGGAAGATGCAAACTCGGGTAATGGCTACCGTAAAGAACTCGAGAAATTCATTCAAGAGCAATCAATGTCTGATTATGTTGAGCTGCTTGGTTCTGTCTCAGAAGAACGAAATCGCCAAGGTTATCAAGAGGCTGATATTTTTGTTTTACCCAGCTTGAAAGAGGGAATTTCTGTAGCTGTTATGGAAGCAATGGCTATGCAAACTCCTGTAGTAGTGACGCAGGTGGGTGGAATGGCGGAACTGATAGATAACGGTGTTGACGGTATGCTAGTCCCGCCGGAAAATCCCGAAAAAATGGCAGAGGCCATAGCAAAATTGCTAAAGGACAAAGAATTAACATTGAGCCTGATTCAAAAATCACGACAGAAGATTGCTGCTAAATTCCACCATCGGCGTAGTGCTCAGATATTACTTCAATCCTTGGAGGAACTCACTTCACGGGGTGAAAAGCAGGTTGAAAGCATTGCTGCGTCAAGGTTTTGAGTAAATGGTCAAGCGAAAATATCTGTGCGGGCATGAGTCAATAAAAGAGAGTGGCGATCGTAGAGAATCAGGTTCAAGCCTATCTCGGACGATCTTATGAGTCAATAAGCCTGTCTAGAATCCGCTATCTTTGTTGAGGTTCAGGGGATTCAATGCTTTTACTATCAAGGTAAGATAGGCGTTGTCGCCCCCTTAAGGAACTCAGCTCATTTTTTTAAGATGGAACACGGTGATTTTTTTGAGTAGGTATCGATAACGTCCTAGCTCCTGAATAGAAGGAGCTAGGATATCTATGATTCATTCTAAAACGCCCTTTGTTCTGAAAAATCGTGAAATTAACGCCGTGTTTCAAGTTGGTTTTAAACATGGGGCGATGGGAAGGTACTATCGGTTACAGCATTTGGCTTGGCTGCTCTCAATAAGCCAAAGTTTCTAAAGTTTCCCGCAGATAGGAACGAACCTGCTGATCGATGGTGGCATTTTGCTGCTGACGATCAAAATTGAGTTCTAGCTGCCAGCGTTGAAATCCTGAACTTGCGCCGATCGCTGATTTGAGACTGCCCCAGATTTCAGAATCTTCGCACAGCTCAATCGGCTCGGCGGCTTGAGGTTCTTGCGCGAGCGGTAGATAATTCGCCATATTGTTATACCTCTGTTTTAATCCCCTGTAAGGATTGAAAGCTGACCTTGACACTCTCTATTATAGATTCTTCTCTCCAGATAGCCAATATAAAATATCCACAACCTGCGATTAAAAATTAAATATTAAGACTATTAATAATCTCTATCCGAAGAGGGGCCTTACCTATTTTTTTCACAGCATACATCTGTACAAATTAAAGTAGCTTAAACTACAATTGTCCCCCTCTTAATTTTTAATTTAACTTTTTTTCGCTCGACTGTTCGGGTAGAGATTTAAGGCCGTTGCTGTCAGCAGGTTGTGGGTTGACAAGACTGCCGACTGACGAATTCCCTATGGCGGATGCTGGCCCAATTGACTCTACGGGTGCAGCCACAGTGGCAGTTGTCTCGGCTGCCAAAGCCGGCAAAAGTCGATCGACTTGCCAAGGCGCGATCGTAAAATCCTGCCGAATTTTTTCTAAAACATGAGGCTTTGTCGCGGCAAATTCTGATTCCGGCGTCAGCAAAACCGCCATGACACTAGCAGACACCTGGAAAAACAAATTGCTAGATAAAAAAGCAGAAGCTGCCAACAACAATCCAGCCCACCGCCAGGAAGGAGGAAAGGGAGCCACCGAAGCCGCCAGGGGGGCCCATCGGTAAAGCTGCCACAAAATTACTGCCAGCAAAACAGCGACAAAAAGAGCGAGTCCTTGATTTAACTTAGTTTTAAACCGAGTCAGAATCCGCTGCTGCACAGAAGTTAAATTCTGCGGTTTTACCGCCACCACTAAAATACTAAAAATGTAAAAAGGGCGGAACCACTGCATCCACAGCACAGGAACAATACCTGCTACAGCCACTAAAAATATTTCTAACCAGACAGGGAGCAGGGGAGAACCCACTGCGAGTCCCAGCAAGCACAGTCCCAGGAAAATCGGCAGTGTAGCCGCCCCAGAAAGGTGAATCCACAAAAAAGGATCTGACCAAAAAGAACGCACTTTCAATAATTATGAGTTATGAGTTTTTAATTTTGAGTTTTGATAGTGTAGGACGCACTCTTAACCAATAAACCCGGTGTGAAGACTACATATCTAGCGGTAACACCAAGCATTTTGGGAGGAAACTCGATTGCTGTGCGTAAGTTTTATTGGAGTTTTAAATTTTGAATTTTTAGCAACAGCCAAGACGATGAGGACGTTGTTAATTGCGGACATCTTTGCTTTTATTACTTCTTCCTTCTCTCCTCGATAACTAAAACCTTCTTCCTTCTGCTATAAGTTAAAAACAAAAGTTGCGAGTGATGAGTTTGGGAGTATTGAGTGAAGAGAAGAGTTGCGAGCGATCGGCAATTTGGTTGCGATCGCTCAAAAATTCTCTTCCCCCTCAACACTCATAACTCAAAACTATTGAGAGAGAGTCCGGCGTTTAGTAACCATCCGGTAGGCTTCGATAATATCGCCATCCGCCCAGTCGCTAAAGCCGCTCAAGGAAATGCCGCATTCAAAGCCAGCATTGACTTCCTTGGCATCTTCCTTCATCCGTTTTAGGGAGTCGAGGACACCTTCGTAAACGACATTGTTACCCCGGCGTACCCGCACCTTACAGTTACGGATGACTTTGCCAGAGAGTACCATACATCCAGCCACAGCCCCGCGACCTATCGCGAAGACAGCGCGCACTTCGACTTGACCCAAAGGTTCTTCGACCAGTTCGGGTTCCAGCAGACCTTCCATCGCCCCTTGAATGTCATCCAAGAGGTTGTAGATGATGCTGTATTCCCGCACGTCTACCCCCGCTTGGTCAGCCGCGAGGCGAGCGTCAGTGGCGAGAGTAGTATTGAACCCGATAATTACAGCATTACTGGCTGCTGCGAGGTCAATATCCGTTTCTGTAATTTCCCCAGGAGCAGATAGCAGCAGTCGGAGTTGAACTTCTTTTTGAGGAAGTTGAGTCAGAGCGCCGACAATTGCTTCGAGGGAGCCTTGGACATCTGCCTTCAAGATCAAGTTGAGTTCCTTGAGAACGCCTTCCTTAGCTTGTTGAGAGAAGCCGCTGAGGCTGATCCGGCCGCCTTGCAGCAGGCGTGAATCTCGTCGGGAGGTAGCTCTTCCAGAGGCGATCGCCGCAGCTTCTTTTTCGTTTGCGAAGACATCAAACTCGTCTCCGGCGCGAGGAACTTCCCGCAGCCCTAGCACTTCCACCGCGAAGGATGGAGTTGCTTGCTCTACGCGTTCGCCCCGGTCATCGATCATTGCCCGCACCTTGCCCAAAGCCGAGCCTGCGACCACAATATCGCCCACTCGCAGAGTGCCGTTCTGCACCAGCAGAGTTGCCACAGGCCCCCTTGCCTTGTCGAGGTGAGCTTCAATCACAGTACCCTTAGCCGGTCGGTGCGGGTTGGCGTTGAGGTCTTCCATTTCCGCCACTGTCAGAATCATTTCCAACAGCGTATCCAGGTTTTCGCCTCGGATCGCGCTAACTGGAACCATCGTGATATCGCCGCCCCAGTCATCTGCCACCAAGCCGTACTCAGTAAGCTCTTGCTTCACCCGTTCCGGCTGAGCACCCTCCTTGTCAACTTTATTGATAGCCACGACAATTGGCACTTTCGCCGCTTTCGCGTGGCTGATCGCTTCAATTGTCTGGGGTCGCACGCCGTCGTCCGCCGCCACCACCAAGATGGCGATGTCCGTAACCCGTGTTCCCCGAGCCCGCATCGCTGTAAAGGCTTCGTGACCGGGCGTATCCAAAAATACCACCTGCTGGCTCTTGCCTTCGTGTACCACATCCACGTGGTAAGCACCGATGTGCTGGGTAATGCCCCCAGCTTCTCCCTGAGCCACCTTGGTTTTGCGGATCGAGTCGAGCAAGGTAGTTTTGCCGTGATCCACGTGTCCCATAATCGTTACCACTGGGGGACGGCGTTCGAGGTATTCCAAATCCGCTTCGTCCAGCATCTCGATCACTTTGATAGCTGGGGCTACTTTTTCTGGGGTTTCCACCTCTACGCCCATTTCTTCGGCTACCATTCTCACCGCTGAAATGTCCAAGGTTTCGGTAATGTTGACCGCAATACCTTTAGAGAACAGCCGCTTAATAATTTCGGTTTCGGGAACTGCCAAAGTAATTGCTAGTTCCTGAACGGTCATCGGCCTGCTCAGCAGCAGCTTTTCTGGACGTTCTACCTTAGCTTCGGCTGTTTTGCCCCGGTTGCCGCGTCCCCCACTAGAACCAGAAGAAGAACTTTTATCGTGAGAAGGGCCCGGTCTTTTATTTTTTCCACTGCTTCCGGGTGCGCCCGGAGTTGGTGTTGACTTGGGTGCTGCTTGTGACTTCGCTTTAGCTGGGCGGGCTAGGGACAGGCTGACCGTGACCGGTGCTGGCATATCCAAGCCGTTTTCTAAGTCATCGTCATCCTCGTCTATGGGTTTGAGGCGAGAACGTTTTGCCTTAACAGCCTTAGCAGCTTTTGCAGCATCTGAGTTTTCGTCATCATCTTCTTCCCAAATGACCGATGTCTTTTTGGCAGGACGAGGGAGGGAGGGCCTTTCGAGGAGAGGAATCTCCAGCAACGGCGTATTATCTTCTTCATTGTCATCCGTGTCATCCCCTAGGGCTCCGGTGTCACCGCCGCGGCTACGCAGCCCGGTAGCTGACGTTGCGGGGGCAAGGCTCCGGCGCGGGCCACCGGGCTGGGGTCGAGCGGCCAGTGGAGTTTTTACTGGGCCACCAGCGCCTTCCCGGCGCGGTCTTTGCGCGTCGCGAGATTCGGTAGGAGCTCCCGGTGTCGGTCTGCTGGGCCGGCTCGGTTTAGCCGGCGCTTCCAGAGTTTCTGACTGTTCTGATTGCTCTTGCTCGGTTTTTGCAAGTTTGAGTACCGGCTTATTCCCCAGATTTTGTGGGGTACGGCTAGCCGACTCTGATGCCCCTCTGACTGGCGGCGACGTGAGTTTGGCCGACGGCGCAGGGGGGGCGATCGGCGGTTGCTTGGTGCGTTCGGGAGCCTTTTCCGACGGCGGTTGAGGTGCCGCAGGTGCCTGAGCCTGGGCGGTTGTTTCCGGGGCGATCGCACCTACATTTTCCGAGACTGTTTCCGAGACTGTTTCCGACACTATTTCTGACGGAGCCGCCGAGACTGCGACATTTGGCTTCGACAGTACAGGTCGATTGATATTCGGTTTAGCTGGAGGCTGGAGTTGTTGAGCTGCAGGCGACTTGGGAGGAGTTGCCACGGTTGCCGCCGGCTGATTTTTGTTCTCCTCGTTGCCTGCAGGCTGGGAGTTTGCACCAGCCGGTCGTACTTTTGGACTGCGTATTTCTAAAATTTGCTGCTTTTTTTGTTGGTCGTTAGGGTGAGGGCCAGATTCTCTAGATGGCGCTGCTGCTCTTTCGGGTGGAGCTGGCTTGCCGGGGGAAGAGTGGCTACTGGCTACGTATTTTTCCGCCGTTTTGCGAATGCGCTCTGCTTCGGATTCTGTAATTGTGCTGCTGTGGCTCTTGACTGAAATATTGAGCCGCTCGCATACTGCCAAGATGTCTTTATTATCCAAATTTAGTTCCCGTGATAATTCGTAAATTCTTACTTTGCCGTTGTTCATCCACTCTGCCCTCTTTTGTGCCAACCAGTTTTTACATTGTGATTTTTTGTTCTAATGACGACATCATTCGCTGTGATTGATTCAGTGTCAGGAATCGGGGTTTTGGTACTCGCTCAGCAATTTTATCTAAAAGATGCAACTCGCTGAAGTCTGCGGTTGAAGAATTCTCAAGTCTGTTTGGGAACTTGGAACTCCGAAGTCTGAGTTTTGGCAAAACCCACTCTCTCAAGCTTCAAAGTTTGCCTTTCCACCTTGAGGATACCTCTGCTAGTACCCTACCCTTATCTAATCTGACACAAATCTTTCCAGACTGGTGGGCAGATCGGATTGGGGTTTTATAGCTGGCGCTACCGGTAATTACTGGTAGGGCTGCCAAGAGGGTTTATACAGTCGATGCCGAACTATTGTCGGTTTTTCGTCCGGGTGAGCCAGAGTAAGATGTACAGTCAGATGTGGCTAAACGCTGCCAAAGTGTTTGGTACAGTTCGTCAGACACAGGCGCTTTGAGCGATCGCCCAAGTCGATTTTTTTTCTGAGCTGCTTTGAGGCATTCTGTTTCCCGACAAAGGTAAGCAGAACGGCCCATGCCACGATCTAATTGTACCTGATGAGAAGGATAGAGCCTGACTACTCGCCAAAAAGCTTCCTTAGGAGCTATTTTTCGACAACTTGCACAGCACCGGTAGTTCGGTTTCATTTCTTGTGAGGGAGAGAGAGGGGAGTAGGGGACAAGTCCTGCTTGTCTCCCGAAGAGAGAAAATCTTGTAAATGTCACAGTTTTTAGACTGTGGCTTCGGTTTCCTCCGTGGTGGCTGCCTCCTCTTCCTCAAATTCTGCGGTTTCCTCGTCGCTGTCGTAGTCGCCCGCTTCGTCTGCGTCGTAGTCGCCTGCTAGTTCTTCGAGCCTAGTTGCTTCTGCGGCCAATTTGCTGTCTTCGGCGGCGCGATCGTACTTAGCAATATCTTTGATATCGATTTTCCAACCTGTCAGGCGAGCTGCGAGGCGGACATTCTGACCTTCTTTGCCAATGGCAAGACTCAGTTGGTCTTCAGCGACCAAAATGTGAGCTCTCCTGCCTTCTGGAGCAACCAAACGCACTTCATCTACTCTAGCGGGACTCAGAGCGTTAGCAATATAAGTTGCTGGGTCTGGAGACCAGCGGATCACGTCGATTTTTTCGCCGCGCAATTCGTTGACTACTACCTGAATCCGCGATCCCCGCGCTCCGATGCAGGCTCCTACCGGATCTACGTCGCGATCGAGAGTATCAACTGCTATTTTAGTCCGGGGGCCGACGTGCCGGGAGGGCGGATTTGCCTCCCTAGCCACCGCGACAATCCTCACCACCCCGTCTTCTATTTCTGGTACTTCGTTAGCAAACAGGTATACCACCAAACCTGCGTCGGCTCTAGAAACAAGTAACTGCGGCCCTCTAGTAGAGCCTTCGCCTACCTTTTTGAGATAAACCTTGAATGTAGCGTTGGCCCGATAATTGTCGTTGGGCAACTGTTCGCGCTTAGGGAGTTCGGCATCTACTTCTGGCTGACCGAAACTGCTGGTAACTGCTAAAATTACCGACTGCCTCTCAAACCTGAGCACTCTTGCTTGAAGAACAGTTTCTTCTAAATCTTTAAACTCTTCTTGAATCATTTTGCGCTGTTGGTCGCGCAGTTTTTGAGCGAGAACTTGTTTGGTCTGGATGGCGGCCATGCGACCAAATTCTTTTTGATTTGGTGTTACGTCTACGAGTACGATGCTCCCAGGCTGAGCTTCCGTGGCTACTTCTTGCACTTCCGTAAGTGAGATTTCGTGATCGGGATTGATGACTTCTTCGACAATAGTTTTGTTGGCTAAAACGCGGAAACCTTCTTGTTCTGCGTCGAGTTCTACATCAAAGTTGTCGAAGTATTCTTCGCTGAAGTGATCGAGTTTTTGGGTACGGCGGTAGCGTTCGTATCCTTTGAGCAGGGCTTCTCGCAAGGCTGCTTGGACGGCGTGTTTGGGTAAATTGCGTTCTTTGCTAATACCTTCGACCATTTCTTTTAGTCCGGGCAGGGGAACCATTGACATATAAAACTCTCCTTTTTTGCTGTGGTAATAAGTAACTGGTAATCGGTAATTGGTACTTGGAAATTTTCAAGAAAAAGTGATGACAGAGGAGTGATGAGTTACTGGATAGGATTAGGGAAGCTAGGTGCAGTAACAATTTATTTGTTGTTCCTCTTCAACCCGCTGCTACAGATGTGATTGTTAAAAATTAACTCGCAGCCAAGCGTTTTCAGCTTGCTGCGAGGCAATCGCAAAACTCAAAACTCAAAACTCAAAACTCAAAATTTCCCTTTACATCTCCTTTCCTTCGTCTAGTTCAACTTTGACAATCTGAGGGCGGGGAATTTTAACCTGTCGCCCTTTTTGATTGAGATAAACCGCTGTTTCATCCCGGCCCAGGAGTAGTCCTTTCCACTCTTTGATTCGCGAGTCCGGTTCGGTGGTTTTGGCTGTCACGGGGAAACCTTTAAAGGTAATAAATTCTCGATCGCTGCTGAGCAATCGGGATATTCCGGGACTGGAAATCTCTAGCACGTAGGCATCGGGTATGATGTCGGCTGCCTCTAACTCAGCATCGAGGGCTGTGCTCATGCGCTCGCAGTCGGCTAAACCAGTGTCTTGTTGGAGGTTGCGGATGTCTACCCGCAACACGGGAGGATTTTGGTTGGTGTGAAACACTGCTCCCACTACTTCCAATCCCAGTGTTTCCGCAACGGGGGTAGCTAAGTCAATGATTTGTGGGATTAGGGGATGAGTCATATCGAATACTTAAGTTAAAACTCCTAAACTCGGACAGGGGCAAGGAAAAATTTGGTGTTGAGATTGCTTGGCTTTGAGGTGGTTTGATTAGGTGGCTGCGACTTTCGTCTTCAACTTTGGGACTTACCCAACATCCCAGCAGGGGATCTCAAGCGGGGGGTACCCTTACTAAATCAGTCCTCAACTTGCAAGTCAGACGCCCCGAGCTCTTTTCCTGCGACTAATGCAACAAAAAAAGTGGGCTTGACCCACTCCTAGGTAAAACAATTTCTTCCAAGAAGTTTGAGGACTTCTTCTGATCGAAGGGAGGCCTCTGTTCTCAGTTTAGCTCGATCGCCCGCCCGGTGACAAACCGAATCGGCATCGGCGGACTGTCCGAGGGCAGAAGAGGAGAGCTGACAGGGGAAATAAGGACGACTCGATCACCGTTTTGGAGCGGGGTGGGGCGAGGGCAAATTCCTGGTTGATACCGAAGCCGGTGCGATCGTCCCTAAAACTGTTGGCGATGGTCACTCAGGCGTTCTAGGACTTGCGATACGGGAGTTTCTTGGGGAAATTCTCATTTTAGTTCGGACAAGCCCTCTGCTTCTTGATAGGTGGCGAAGAGTTTGACAGTGAGGGTGATTGGTAGATTCGACATGAGCGATCCCATGATTAACGGTATATTGACAAAACAGCAAAACTAAGATTTACCCTAAAAAAGTCCCCTTACTAATGCTGGATTGGAAGCTCAATTACAAACTCTACCCCCCATTCGGGCGAGGAAATGCAAGTCAGCTTACCACCATGTTTTCGTTCTACGATCTCACGGCTAATAGACAAACCTAAACCTGTCCCTTTACCTACAGATTTAGTAGTAAACATCGGCGTGAATAAATGCTGCATTACTTCCTGAGTTATGCCAACCCCATTATCAGCAATCCGAATCACCACTCTGTCATCCTGAAGCATTTCAGTGCAGATCCGAATCTGTGGAGTCTCATTGCTCTGTTTGTTTTCCCCGCACAGCGGACAACTAATCGTAGACTCTTCTAAAGCATCAATTCCATTCGCCAATATATTCATAAACACCTGATTGAGTTGCCCCGGATAACACTCTACTAGCGGCAATTCCCCATACTCTTTAATCACTGCAATTCCTGGGAAACTTCCTTTAGGTTTCAGTCGATGCCCTAAAATTAATAAGGTACTATCTAGCCCATCGTGAATATTCACTGGCGTTAGTGCCGATGTATCCAAGCGAGAAAAATTACGCAGTGACATAGAAAGATTGTAAAGTCGCTCTGTTCCGACCGCCATTGAATCAAGAATTTTTGGCAAATCTTCAACAATAAAATCTAACTCACTCTCCTGGGACTTATCCTCAAATTCTGATGTCGAAGTAACATTGTGCTGGCACAGCCGAGTCATTCCGATCAAATCGGCAATATATTCCTTGGCAATAGGGATATTATTGGAGATAAAACTAACTGGATTGTTAATTTCATGAGCTACCCCAGCTACAAGTTGACCAAGGCAAGCCATCTTTTCACTTTGAACGATTTGCACTTGAGCTTTTTTAAGATTATCCAAAGCTTGAGAAAGTTCAGAGGTTCGTTCTTCCACCCGTTTTTCTAACTGCTGCGCGAGCTGATGCAACGCTGCTTCTGCTGCGAGCCTGTCTTCAATTTCCCGTTTGAGAAGCAGATTTTGGGCGGCGAGAGTTTTAGTCAAAGAACGTAGTGTTAAATGGAGATTGACGCGAGCTAAAACCTCCTTTTGTTCAAAGGGCTTAGTAATGTAATCTACAGCCCCTAGATTAAAGCCTTTGACCTTATCTCCTATGTCAGACAGAGCCGTCATAAAAATTACCGAAATTTCGTTCGTCAACGGACTTGCCTTCAGGCGATGGCAGGTTTCAAACCCGTCAATTCCTGGCATCATCACATCTAAAAGAATCAAATCAGGCTGAGTATATTCAGCCTGTTCGATGGCACTTTCACCATCAGTTGCTACCAATATCTCCCATCCCGAACCCGCTAAAGCTTCAGAAAGCACGTCCAGATTGCTAGGATTATCATCGACGATTAAGATGCTACTTGTTTCCATATTTGCTGCCTTCATTCTTTTTCTATTCTGTGGGATGTAATAAACTCTTTTATTTTTTTGACTTGATAGCCTTGGGCTAAATGGCGCAGCTCAACAGCAAAGGACACAAATTTCTGATCCAATTTCTCTAGGTGTTCACTGCGCTTCACAATTCCTTTCACGTTGCCTCTCATCGCCAGTTCAAGTAGGAGTTCAATTTCTCCGGGCGGGGGCGCTACTACAGAGGTCGATTCAGAAAGTGATTGAGTATCTGATGAAAAAGGAATAGTGCTGATTTTTTCATTCTTTTGTTCCTCATATATCCATTCAATTTTTAAATACTTTTGCAACATCTCAAATAGCTCTTCTGCCTGCACAGGCTTACCGAGAAAATCCTTTGCTCCCCCCTCCAAGCTTTTATGTTGGTCGGTAGCAAATACACTGGCAGATGAAGCAAGGATTGCCACGTCTTTATAGTGTGACAAATTTCGGATACGGCGCATCATCTCAAAGCCATCTAAGACTGGCATCACTAAGTCAGTGATAATCAAATCGAACTTAAACTCTTCTACTTTTTCTAAACCTTCTTGACCGTTTTTAGCTTGGGTTACTTCAAAGCCGAGGGGTTCCAGGAGATTGACAATAACTGAGAGATTTTCCCATTTGTCATCCACAACCAAAACTTTCTGCTTTCTACCTTGGTAGCCAACCAGCTTTCTTTGCTTGGCAATCGTGGCTGTATTTGCCCAGTCTGCAGCTTCCGGTAAATTCAAATCTACCCAAAAAACACTGCCGACTCCTGACTGACTTTTTACTTGAATGGCACTACCCATCATTTCGACAATTTTCTGGCTAATTGTTAAACCGAGTCCGGTTCCTTCCGCCTGACGCTTACTGTCTCCTACTTGTTCAAAAGGCAAAAATATTTTTTTTAATTGTTCTGGTGTCATACCAACGCCAGTATCTTCAATTTGAAACCGAATTTTGTGAATTGGTGAGGCTGGCTTTTGCTCATAGCTTTGTACCTTTTCACCTGTGTGCTTTTCCAGATGTTCTATCTTAAAAGTCACTCGTCCCGAGTCTGTAAACTTAATTGCATTGCTCAGTAAGTTAATTAGTACCTGTCGCAAGCGTTTCTCGTCAGCGTAGATGCCAGCAGGAATTTCCGAACTGGGTTGATAAACAAAAGCAATTCCTTTTTGTTCGGCTCGGATGCGGCAGATTTCCGCGACTCCCTGCAAAAAGGAAGGAAAATGGAAATCTTTCGCGTACAGTTCCAATTTCTGAGCTTCAATTTTAGCGAGGTCTAAGATGTCATTGATCAGGGTTAACAGGTGGGAACCACACTGGTGAATAATACTGATACCTTGGATATCTTTCGGAGCCATCGTTGTTGAGCGTTCTAGGATTTGAGCGTATCCTAAAATTCCATTTAGTGGCGTTCTCAATTCGTGACTCATATTCGCTAAAAATTCACTTTTAGCTTGGTTGGCAGTATCAGCGATTTGTTTGGCTTCCCTGAGTTCGGCGGTGCGTTCTTCTACTCGGATTTCTAGCTCGGAATTGGTCTTGGCTAGCGCCTCAAAGGATTCGCGCAACTGTTGTGCCATAAGGTTGAAAGACTGACCCAGAACTTCTAGTTCTTCTACGCCTTTTACCTGCACATTTTTCTCTAAGTCGCCACTGGCGATCGCTCTAGAAGCTGCGCTCAAACGGAGAATCGGGCTGGTAATCCAGCGTGCGGTTAAGATTCCCAAAACGGTAGCTAGCGCCAAGGCTCCGAAACACAACAAAATCGTAGTCTGGGTATTGGCGTTAATTTGATCCATGAAATCGCTTTCAGGAACTACGACGACGATCAGCCAGTCCAATCCTCGGCTATCCTGAAAGGGCATAACTTGGAGGAATTGCCGCTCGCCGGCGATCGTAAAATCCAATTGCTGAGAGCTATTAATTTTAGTGAGGTCGCCAAAGTGTTCTTTTAAATGCGCTGTTGTCAGCCGAATTAAATCATCTGTGCTATCTAAAGCATTCAGGCGATCGAGCTTGTCATTGTTGGTGATAAATGCTTCTTTTAGATTGGAACTGGCTACTAGGAGTCCAGAACGTTCCATAATGAATGTCTGTCCCGATCGACCGATGTTTAAGCTGTGCAGGAAGTCACTGAGGAAAGAGATCAGAAAATTAGCAACGAATACCCCGCGCAGCTCGCCACTTTCGTCATAAACTGGATGTCCGGCAGGAAGCGAGAGCGTTTTCTGACCTATAAGCGAAAAAATTTCGCTCCATGTGGGCTTGCCTAAGCGTACACTGTCTTTATACCATGAACGGGTGAGTATATTATAGTTGCGGGAGACTGTTAAGAGCTTTGTTTGATTGCCTTTGCTATCTGATTCATAAATATGAAGTTCATTCGGATGCTCTTTGTCTGCTATTTTAAAAACTACTTTGCCATTCTCTTGGCGTTCAATGGCAATGAATTCTCCATTTTTAGTAGCAAAACCCATATTTGGCAGAGAAGGAAAGGCTTGAATTTGCTCCCACAAATAGCGCTCCGTACTCTCCAATTCGTCGGGATTTAAGTATCCTAATCGAAGGGCATTGGCATTCAGTTGATTGACGCGAGGCGCTGTATCTAGGTATGTGTTGAGCTGCTGCTGGATGCGGGCCGTAATTTCACTCCGCAACTGGCTAGCAACTTCGTTGACTGCTTTTTGCCCGTTGCGTAAGGAGAGCCAGCCTGTGAGTCCGACGGCAGCAAAGATTTGCACGACGAATGGCAATACTAAAATCAGGCGAAGTGACACCTTTTTTTGAGAACGGTTTGACAGAAAAGTGGTTGGAGAGGGAGAGGTCTGTGACATTGATTGGTGTTACTCCTGGGGTAACGAGTTGGCTGAAAAATCTCAGGGGATTTAGTGAAATGAGGCTGAGGAAATATATATTGAAAAGCAATCTATAATAGTTACTGTAAATTTTTAGAAAGTAATTCACTTGAACAAGCATTGCTATTTAACTATTTTTTCTGAGAGCTTTATAATTATAGCTGACTGAAAATGCTGACACGCCTTCTTTTTTTTTTAGCAGTTATAATTTTTTTATCGCTGAGCAACGCAGTTAGAAATCATATCTAATAGATTACCTCGTTTAGAGATATGTGTAGTAGTTTTTAACTTTACTTTACACAGTGGTAATAAAAAGTATAACTTCATCAAAGTTACATATAAATTGATATAATATACGTCTAAAAAAATTGACCCTTCGCGCTAAAAAAATGACACGTCAGGCCGGTGAGAACCGTAACGGCGGTCTAACTCACTACCGCGCTGAATATTTGATGCACAGCCCTGCAGATGACTCTCGTAGACAATGCCTATCGCACATGAAACTTTACAATTCCAGCAAGTTTCATTTGCAGGAGTTACAGCAGGGTAATTGCTAATTGCTGATTGGGGAAGAAAAAAATAAGTAGAGCGCTGGAGCAGAGGGGATTATGACACAGAAGAGGGCTAGGGCTATTCTTTTAATTCTGCGACACTATCTCAGCTTAATAGTGAATTTGGTATTAGAGGTAAACACATGGCTGGCAAGGATTTTAAGGTTCTTCAAATCCGAGAGGCTAGGGTTTGTCATCAGTTGATGTAAAGGAAGGTAAAGGAGAGATATAGCCGACTAGAAGGATTCTATGGGCAGGAAAAGTCGCCGTTATGCCATACGGGATTAACAGTGGGAAAGGATCAAAGATTTGTTGCGCGGATGTGAAGGTTATGTGGGTGGGACAGTCTGCCTACAATCGGTTGTTCGTGGAAGCGGTGTTGTACCGCTACCCAGCGGGCACCGCGCGGGGAGGCTTGCCCGAACGGTTTGGGGACTTCGGAGTGATGACACGGCCTAACGCGGGGCTATCCGTTGCAGTTCTTTGGCTTGTTCTAAAATTTTCTCGAAGTCTTCTTCGCTCAACCGCTGAATGTAGTTGATTTTGAACTCTTCTAGGAAGTCGCACAGCAGCAGTTGTATTTCTTGCCAGGTTTGCTGCTGTTGCAGTTCGGTTCCTAAAGCTTGCCCGAAATGTTGGACTAGCTGACTGGAGAGTTTGATGCTTATGGGGTCTTCGCTCGCGATTTTGAAGGCTTCGTAGGCATCTTGGGGGCCGAGGGTGGCTAATTTTGAGAGTTCTGCAACTAATTGCTGTGCTAGTTGTTCGGGCAGGTTTCCCAGGCCCGGTACTTGCTTCCATCCTTGATAGAGGGGGGATTGTTTGAGGAAGGTTTCAATATTGTACCGGAGCAGGGCTTCTAGGTCTGGCTGGAGTTGGGGGAGCACTTTGTAGACGGTTATTTGCACTAGATGGGTGGCGATCGCTTCTATTTCATTGATATTGTTGATGTCTAGATAGCGCTGTTTTTTAGATTGAAATAGTTGACGAGCCAGTTCGCCTGTGGTAATTGATTGTTGCATCTGATTGATCAGTTGAATTACTACAACTTCGGTCAATTCTTGGGCGAAGTTGGCGACGAAACCTCGGCTGATTTGGGTGCGTATGGGTTGGAGATCGGGCATTTTGGCTTGGTGAATGCGAATTGTGACGGGTAATACTCGCAACAGGCGCCAGAATGGGAGGAGCAGAAAGATGTCGTACCATCGCCAAAGCATAGCTGATCGCCAAGTGACGCTGCGGTGGCGGCGGCTGATCAAGTAGGTACGGGCTAGAAATTCGATCGCGAATATGGCAATAAATGGCAGGTCGATTAGCCAGAAATTATCGGTGAATTCGCCGTTTTCTCCAATCTCGCGGAAATAGTTGGTGGCGATTAATGGCTTGATTTTGGAGTCAAACCACTTGATTTCTTTTTGCCAGCCTTGTTTGTTTAAATAGTCTTGGCTCCAGAATCTTTGGAATGATTGTTTAGCGGAGTCTTGCGGATTCGGGACGCGATCGCGCATCCGGTCTTTTATTTTTTCTAGAGTGCCGCTTTTTGATGCTACTCGAAAGGGATCTTCGTCGATCATTTTCGCGCTCAGATTGTTTATTTCCTGCAATTTGGCTGCTACTTCGGGAGAAGGCAACCCTGTTTGCACTACTTGAATTTTTAATTCTTCTAAGGTTTCCAGATATTGCTGGGTGTCTCGGTGGGGTTTAATACCTTTAAATGGGTCGTATACTTGAGTAAGAACTGGCAGTTGCCGGAAGTAGAAATCTCGTCCGGGCACGTAAGTTATGTCAAATATTACTAGGCTTAAATTTCCCAGGGCGACCAGTGCCATGAACCGCTCGAACCAAGGTACTTTTGGTAATTTTTTTCGGGTGTTTGGAGTTGGAGAGGGCTGTAGTTTTGGTGTCACTGGCGATTCCTAATTAAGTAGACCCAACGAAATAGATGTAAGTGGTAATAGCTGAAAAAAACAAACAGGAAAAACTGGCTAATTGTCTGGTCGCGCTCGGATTGCGATCGCGGAAGCTAGTCTTTATTTTAACGTGCGTTTGTTGGGGAGTTTTGGATTGTTGATGCCGCCTGGTTAGGTAATAAATTATGCTGCTAAAATATTAAAGCCGATCGAACTTGACGGAAGCTGTGGCTCCCGTTAGTGTGCTTCTCTCTGGCAATAAAATTATATCTCAGGCGGAATCCTCAGTTTTTTTGGCGTTGCAGAGCTCACGGGGCTGGTAATAAATTACTATTTCTGTTTGATCTGGAGGCTCTTTGACCGCTAAATCAAATGTATTGCACGGATCGGAGTCTAAGGTTAGATATGGACTTCGAGTTTGAGGTCAAACCCTCAAGAGAGTTATACTTGCTCAGGGGCAGTCTGGTGAGAGCGCCCCCTCTGATGGCGAGGGTGGCTGCCGCCTCCGTAAGGTTCGAGGTCTCGCCTCTACAAAAACCAGCTCGCGATCGGACTCTTGAATAATATAAAACCCTGAGTATAATTTTGTTCGCATTTTTTTAATATATGACATACTGCCTTAATCTCGATTGCCCAAGAGACAAGCGTCAGAACCCACCAGGCACAAAGTATTGTCTTAATTGTGGTTCCAAGCTGCTGCTAAAAGACCTTTATGGAGCAACTGAACCGCTGCGCGATGGGGGATTTGGCAGGACTTTCCGAGCTGTTAATCATGGAAAATTTGAGGAATTGTGCGTAATCAAACAGTTGTCACCTCCTCAAGAGTTTCAGCGGAAGCCCGGTCATTTTAAAAAATATGTTCGACTGTTTGAGCAAGAGGCAAGGCGGTTATACGAACTGAAGCACCCGCAAATTCCTCAGTTAATTTCTTATTTTGAGGAAGATGGGCGATTGTATTTAGTCCAAGAGTTTATTGATGGCAATAATTTAAAGGATGAGTTAGATAAGTACGGTGCTTATAGCGAAATTAAAACTTGCGAACTGCTGTTAGATTTGCTGCCTTTATTGAAGTTTGTTCACGACAGAAATGTAATTCACCGCGATATTAAGCCTGAGAATGTGATCCGCAGATCTCGCGATCGTAAGTTAGTGCTGATAGATTTTGGGGTTTCCAAACAAGTAGTAGCTGCTGCTCCGACCAAAACAGGAACGAAGTTGGGAACTCCCGGCTACGCGGCTCTAGAACAGCGTCACGGTAGGGCGGTTCCTGCTAGCGACCTTTATAGTTTGGGGGTGACTTGCATTCGCTTGCTGACTTCTGTTATGCCTTATCTGGATATCTACGGGGACATTCACGATGACCTTTACGATCCGCTTGAAGGCCGATGGCTTTGGAGGGAGGCTTTGCCAAAAGGAACACAAATTAGCGACGATTTAGGTCAGGTTTTGGATAAGTTGATTCAGGAATATGTTAAAGATCGCTACAAATCGGCTGTGGAAGTTTTGGATGCTTTAAAACCTCCTGTTGTTGTTGTCCCCGTCATGGAAAAGTCGCAGCCGACAACGGTCATCAGTCCTTCGGTTCCGACTCAACAGGTGACTGATACTCCGCTAGTTTCTGTGAATTTAGAGTCGGAAAAAGGTATTGATTATTCTCACTTGGCAAGGCTGCTAGCTGCTAAAAATTGGCGTGGTGCTGATGAGGAAACTTCTGTGAAAATGCTGGAGGTGATGCAGCAAAATTCACGGGGTTATTTGAGTGAGGAAGATATTAGGAAGTTTCCAGCTAAGGATTTGCAGACTATCGATCAACTTTGGGTGCGGCACAGTCACCGCAGATTCGGTTTTTCTGTGCAAAAGGGTTTGTGGCTCAAGTTGGGGGGAAAGCCTGGTGTTTATGATGCTACAGTTTGGGAGAAGTTTGGCGATCGCGTGGGCTGGCGGGTTAACAGCCAGTGGGTATACTATTCGGAGCTGAATTTTACTTCTAAAGCAAAGCCTGGACATTTGCCGGGGGGGACTGTTTTTGGGTGGGAAGGCGGGGTTTTGTGCGGTGTTTTGGGTTTGGGTGGGATCTGGTTTCTGCTGTCGCGGCGGGATTTGTAGAAGGAAGGTAGAAGGTAGAAGGCAAAATTTATTAGTCAGACTGCACCCCAAGCGAAGTCGAAGTGTTAGTCATGAAATATAGCCTTTCTCAGTAACATGAGGTGCACGCTTGATAAGCGGGCATCGGGCATCGGGCATCGGGCATCGGGAATACCTCACCAAGATTGAGAACTGCTATAGTTTTGAGTTGGGAATTAAAGTGTTAACAAGTTTTGAGTTTAATCATCTGTTGTGTAGAAAATAGCTCTAAAAAAAGCGACAAATAAGATATAATCACAAACCTTTTTTTTTGTGCTATGTTCTTAGAGAAGGGCAAGTTTGCAAAGTCAAAAGCCAGTCCTCGGCGGTGTCCAACCATGGGGAGTGGCTTTTGCTCCAATTTACCAAGGAGATTTATTTAGTATGTTGCAAGAAAAACGTCTCAAGCCGTGGACTATAGTTCGCTCGCTTCCAAATGTGGAAAAGGTGGTTGTGGGTGAGTTTCGCAGTTGGTCTGATGCAGACGGTCACTTGAAAATTCTCAAGCGGATGGTGCCGGCGGATCGATTGAGTGTTGTGTTCGATCCGGTAGTTCAAGCGTAACGTCGCTGGTAAATTGATCAGCGTGCGATCGCTCTTTGAGCTAAGCGATCGCCTCTTTTTTTAGATACTATTTTTTTACATAAAAAATGCGACCGCTAAACAGGCGATCGCAACTTGAATCATTGTCCTTAACTGCGGCGAATTTCAGTAATTTGGTCGGCAACATCCAAAATTCTTTGGGGCATGGATGGCCCGGTAAAAATCATATCCAAATGATGCGGCTTGCTGTCAATCAATGCCACCACTTCGGCTTCGGGAATCAACCCCAAATTAACAGCTAAACTCAATTCATCGAGAATAACTAAGGAATAACGACCTTCGCGCACCGCATTTTGAACATACTGCCACAATTGTTCGATCGATCGCGTCTCCAGCTCATCTAAATCAGCATTCTCAATCGAGCGTGACAAATCGCAGCGCACCCAATCTAAATTTTGCCCCAGCCGCACCGGATGCTGATGCCCTTGATTAATTCCCCCTTTGAGGAACTGCACAGCTAGCACGGGAGCTCCCTGTCCTGCAATTCTGAGGGCTTGAGCCATGACACTGGTAAAAAAGCAGCGGTGCGGGCCTGTAAAGACTTGCACCAGCCCTTGAACTGTGTAGGGCAAGCTGTGGTTTAAATTTAGTTTAGGGGTTTGTAACTGAGCAACCATAGGGCAATATTTAATCAGCAACTAAGTCTTGAGTGCAGCTCCGACCTTGGCGTGGCTGAAGCCTGCTTGACAATATATAGTGTACGGGGCCGAGTGCACATCGGATCGAACACTATATATACAAGTTGTCAAAAGCTCGCGGCAGTGGCATTCGCAGTCGTTTGTGCGATTTTTGAACTCTATTAGCACTTACGCAAAAACGGGTTTTTTAGCAAAATACGGCGTGGAGCTTGACATTTATACAGTTATACAGTTATAGGGTGAAAAACCAAGGTGATGAGAGTGTTGCTGCGTCCAGGGCTTTTAAGAAAATGTACACACATCGCGTAAAATTTGAATGTCGCGGCACTAGGAGCAGGGACTGTGAGAGTGGTGATTCTGGGAGGGCCAGGAGCGGGAAAGGGAACTCAGGCTGAACTACTGTGCAGCAATTTGAGCCTTCCTTTGCTGGCTGTGGGGGACATTCTACGGGAGGCGATCGCAGAAGACACAGATTTAGGCAAGCTGGCGGTGTCTTATGTAGAAAGAGGGGAATTAGTTCCCGACGCAACTATGATTGAATTCTTTCGCCGCCGGCTGCTGCTGTGGGATGTCTTTAATGGCTGGGTGTTGGAGGGCTATCCGCGAACGGCTTTTCAAGCTGAGGAGTTGGATTTTTTATTAGAGGATTTGGCTCAGGAGCTAGATTGGGCAGTTTGGCTGAAAGTGCCGATCGAGGTTTTGCTGAGCAGGTCGATCGAGCGCGATCGATCGGATGACCATCCTGAAATTTTACAGCGTCGCCTCGATTTGTTCCACGAACGCACTATTCCTCTTTTAGAGTATTACGAATACCGCAACAAACTGTTAACTGTGGATGGCGATCAATCCCCAGAAAAAGTCCAGCAGGATATTCTCCAATTGATCGAGGCTAAGGGCCAATCGTCATAGCAGTTTAGATTTTAGATTTTAGATTGAATGAGTGCATATTTACCGAATCAAAAAAACCGGAAGATTAATCACAAATTTTAATTTTTTAATACCCAATTACCCATTACCAATCACCTAAATATTATGTCTTTCCAGCGTCCAGATGGCAGACAACCAAATCAAATTCGTCCGATTAGTTTCGATCGACAGTTTACTAAATTTGCTAGCGGTTCCGTACTAGCAAAAAGTGGCGATACTCAGGTACTTTGCAGCGTTACAATCAAGCCGGGAGTGCCTAGATTTCTGGAGAATACCGGACAAGGTTGGCTGACAGCGGAATACCGAATGTTGCCGGGCTCGACACCGCAGCGGCAAGAGCGGGAATTTATGAAATTATCGGGACGGACTCAAGAGATTCAGCGGTTGATTGGGCGCAGTTTGCGATCGTGCTTGGATATGCAACTATTGGGAGAACGCACAATACTTGTGGATGCGGATGTTTTGCAAGCGGACGCGGGGACTCGCACGACTTCAATTACTGGCGGGTTTGTGGCTGTGGCTGATGCTTTGAACAAGTTGGTGCAAAAAGGTGATTTAGTGCGATCGCCCTTGATTCGCCAAGTGGCGGCTGTGTCTGTGGGGCTTTTGGAAGGCGAACCGTTTTTAGATTTGAATTATGTTGAAGATGTGGCGGCGGAAATTGATTGTAATGTGGTAATGAATGGAGATTTGAATATCATCGAAATTCAGGGAACTGCGGAAGAAGGAAGTTTCAGTCGGAGTCAGTTAAATCAAATTTTGGATTTGGCAGAAACCGGGATTCAGGAATTGTTGGAGGCTCAGCGGCAAGCTCTTTAGACCGATTGATTTTAACCCCAATTGTTGGAGATGTCTGTTTGAATTTACGGTTGGGTGGGGACGGGTTTTCCGGTCTTTATGGCAACCGGAAATATTGTTGATGAAAGCCGCCCCAATAGATTTATTTTTATTACACTTGACAAAAGTGGCGGTAAGTGCTATGCCTAGAAAAATAGACGGGGCGTTGATCACTCTGCCCTCCGAGTAGTAAAATCTACGCGATTAATGCAGGGACGCGAACAGCCATTGCTTTCAACTCCCCAAAACCTTTGATGCCGTCAGGCGATTAACTAAATTATTCCCGAGCAGGCTAGTGAATACTACCTCTCTCAAAAATCAAATGTCTGCACTCCGAGTAACAAGTTCGACAGACATTTCTTTCAGAGTAAATGGCTTATAACTCCCAGCAGACCACGGTTATGGGCTGTTTGCAGCGATTTGCGAATTAGTGCCGATGTTGCGGGCCGATCGCACAATTCGGCTGCTGACGGTGGCGGGATATCCAGACAGACAGGGGAAAATTACTCTCAAGCGCGAGATCGGGCGATCGTCGCGAATACGGATCAGGGTGGCAGCAGAAAACGCGCACCATTTCTTTAAACTCGGTGGCCGGCAATTGTCTGTGGGCATCCACCAAGTCGTGCTGGGAGTGCCGACAATATTGCCCTTAAAGCCTGCTGCTGACTTGTTTGCTCGGGTTGTGGTGATTTCTGGCTACGAACAGCAGGATTATTTTTTAGCGGCGGTGAATCGGCAACTGAAAGCGCTGGGAGTGCGATCGGGCAATGCTGAAATTCCCCTCAATCAATACGGCGAAATCGCCAGAAAAACTATCAAAGTTAAGGGCGATACAAAAGTAGGTTATTCGGTGAAAATATCCGGGCTTACTGATGAAGATTCTTTGTTGGTGCAGCATAACGGTATTGGCGGCAAAGGACACATGGGAGGTGGCTTTTTTGTGCCTCACTGGGAGGCTAAATGAAAGTGAATTTTCCCCGACTTTTTGCTAAGTCTTTGCCCAAGGATTTTTCAATGCTGCCTAAAGAAATTCAGTCAGCTCACTTTTTGCCCGGACATACTGCTGCGGTGTACTGTTCTGCTGAAATCATTCTCAACCGATTGCTGCCGATTATGTTGCGTCAATTAGGTTTGGGCGATGAATGGGCGAAATTGCTGTTGAAAACAACTTTGATGGGATGCTACATTCACGATTGGGGGAAAGCCAACCAGCACTTTTTGGGATTGATGGCAACCGAGTCAGTGCATTATCAAAAGCATCCTGACTGGCTACAAACGATTAAATTAGAATTGCCAACTAACGAAAGAAATCAAGTCCAACAAATAATCCGTCACGAAATTTTGAGCGGCATTTTGGTGCTGCGAGTTCCCGAATTTAGGCAGTGGCTACAAAGTTGCGAAGATGTCGATTTGTTGGTGGCTGTTTGGGGGGCGATCGGACACCATCTCAAAGTCGATCCAACAAAGGAATTTGTCAAAACTAAGGGCTGCGGCAATGCCCCGCTTTATGTATTTTGCCAGCACAAAATTCCTTCTAAACCAGATTCAAAACCCGTCCGAGATGATTTTAGGGCGCTGCTCAAAATAGGGACTGACAGCAAGTTAAAATTGTCGCCAAAACTGCCCAATGTCAAAAAATCAAATTGGACGCAGGAGGAACTAAAATATGCTGTTGAGGCAGTAACGGACGAATGCGAAGCAATGGCAAAAACTGTGGGGCGAAATAGCGATCGCCAGCGGTTCATTGCCGCAGTGAAAGCGACTCTCATTGCAGCGGATATCGCAGGTTCTGCGGTGCCCGAAATCGCAAATCAGCGGCAATGGTTGAGGCAAGTTTTGGAGCAAGTATTGAGCCGGGAAGATTTACAGCAGGTTATCGATTGCCGGCTCAATAAAAAGCACCCGCGGGGTTTTCAAAAGTCTGTTGCTGCGACCAAAAGTAGAATTACTTTAGTTAAAGCTGGTTGCGGAACTGGTAAAACAATTGCTGCTTATTTGTGGGGATTAAATTGGGCAATTAATAGAAAGCTGTTTGTGCTTTATCCTACTACGGGGACGGCTACTCAGGGCTTTTTGGATTACGGCACTTTGACTGAAGCTGAAACAGCTTTAATGCACTCTCGATCGAACATCGATTTAGAGGTGTACCAAGCTTTGATTAATGAAAATGACGACCACGTTGAAAATGAGTCGAGACTGCAAAGTTTCAAAGCTTGGATTGCCAAACTCATCGTCGGCACGGTAGATTCAGTTTTGGGATTGATGCAGAACTACCGCAAGCCGATTTATGCGTGGATTGCCATCGTCCAAGGTGCTTTTGTTTTTGACGAAGTTCACGCATACGATGACAAATTGTTTAGCGCTTTGCTGAGATTTATCCAGACGTTTAAAGGCGCGCCGATTTTGCTGATGAGCGCTAGTTTCACTCAGGAACAATTGGCAAAAATCTACGCTACGGTGGCGGAGTTGGGCGAAGAGATGACCGAGATTGAAGGCCCGAAAGATTTGGAGGATTTGCCGCGCTATCAATTTCAAGTAGTTGAAAGTTCCACCGATGTCATGGTGGATGTCGCGGCTGCTTTAGCAGCCAATCAAAAGGTTTTGTGGGTCAACAATTCTGTAAAAAGTTGCGTTGACACTTACAATTTTGCTGTGAATGAGTTAGTTAACTACCAGAATTTAGATTTTTTGCCTTTAGTTTACCACGCTCGATATCGGTACAAAGATCGGGTCGAGCGCCATTCTCAAGTCATGTCAGCTTTTTCGCAGCAAACTAAAGGTGTGCTGGCTGTTACCAATCAAATCTGCGAAATGTCCCTCGATTTGAGTGCCGATTTGCTGATAACGCCATTTGCAATTTTTGCAGCGCTGATTCAGCGGCTGGGGCGGCTTAACAGGCAAGTTAAGTTTGATGCTACTGGCAATTTGGTACTAGCATCGGGACGAATTTGCCAAGCTATATTTTATCCGACTAAAACTCCTTATCCTTATACGGGAGAACAGGTAAAAGCTGGTCAAGAATTCGTTCGAGAACTTGCGGAATTGGGGGAAATTTCGCAGACTGATTTAATGAAGGCGGCTCTCAAAATCACCGGCGAACCGATCGCCGAATATGACTCTGCATGGCTTGACGGCTTGTGGTGTACCAGTCGCGAATCTTTGCGAGAGCCTGGTAATACCATGAATGTGATTTTAGCAGAAGATAGGCAAAATATAGAAAAAATTGCAGAGGAAAAAAGGGCGAAAAAAGGCATCAGTAAAAATAAGGCTTTGGCTGAGGAAGCACTAAAATGGGCGGTTCCGGTGCGGCTTCCCAGTCCTATTTCTCAACTCACAGATTGGAAAAGATTTCAAAAATTTTATCCGATCGCCCCAACAGATGCCGTGATTTACAGTGAGGTAACGGGAGCTTGTGAACAGTACAAATGTTGAAATTGTTCTTAACTTGCACAGCCCGCATTATACGGATATGCACGCGGCGGGTTTGGCTGGTTTGTGGATGACTTTAAAGCAATTTAATCTGGAGGGAATGAGTTATGATAAACTGAAATGGGATCTCGGCGAATATGAACTCGCGCTGAATATTCAAGGGAGTCATTTAGAGGCGATCGAATGGTTGATTCAACAGTCGTTTTTGCTGAATGACGGATTGATTGGATTCCGGGGAATCGATTCGGAAAATCTCTTGCCGGAGTCGAGAGTGGCGCTGCATCAAGGATTGTTGAATACTTTTTTGCAGCAAGGGATACTTTCTAAAAGCGACGGCATAAAATCTCAATCTTTTGAGATTGATGAGGGCGAGTTGCCGCTAGTAGTAAGTTACAAGTCGCTAACTGAATACAGCCATCAAAAGTTTGCTAAAAATTTGTGCGATCGCGCGGGTTTCCTGCTAGAGAAACCCTTGGCAGTAGCGGGCTGGCTGAATCCAGGCGCTACAGTCAAACACACTGCTTTCACAGGCAAAACGAGCATCGAACAAAACGCTTTAGATGCTTTAGTGTTGCTTTACGCACCCGTAGTTTGCTGTTATTTCAAAATTCGATCCTTCGCAAAAGGAGAAAAAGCATCTGCGGCTTTGATAATTCCTGAAATCTTGAATCTCAAACAGTTTGCTGAAACTAGAATGAGTTACGCCAAACGCCATCAAGCGTACAAAAATTTTCATGCTTCGGGGATTGGAGATGCAGCGCTGCGTTTTTTAGTGACTTACGAATCCGCAGTAGAGATTGCGAAAACTTACAAAGTTAGCCGCTGTCGCGCTGTGATTTTTGGGAAAACGCCGTGGAATCAAAAGCAAAAATCTCCGACGGACAAGTATTCCGTAACTGCGGATGCAAAAATCTGTGCCGCTTATCAGAAAGCGCAAAATGCTTTCAAGGATAAGTATTTAGTTTACGGAGATTCTGGCAGTGCCATTGTCCCCAGCTTGGCTAAAGGTTTAATCGCTGAGGCTTTGATTAAACACCTTCCTTGGTACGGAGAATTGGCAGCAAAAATAACTAGCAAAGAATTGTTCGATCGACTGTGTTATGAAAGTAAAGGTTTTCGAGATATGGTAGAATATGCGGAGTGGAAAGAAGCATCCCACGGGCGGTTTGTTGAGGCTTGTCACGATGCTTTGAGAGGAATTTACGCTGGTTCTTTTAAGCAAGGAAATGCTGAAGCAAAGCGCCAAAATGCTAGCGAAGAACACGGCAAAAGTTTAGGTGAAAAGCGGCTCTCAGATGAGCGGGAAAAAGTGCGCTCGAAAATGATTCGCTGCAAAAACTTTTCAGCATTCTGTTCTTTCATCACGGAATTTTGGTCGAAAGCCGGTTTTTCGCGAGTGCAGCAAGAATATCAAGCAGAATTGTGGAATTTAGTATTAGATGATTGGGAAATGGCAAGAAATTTAGTCTTGCTTTCCCTCGTCAGTTACAAAGGCAGGAAATCTGCTGAGTTGCCGCCTGAATTGCCAAGCAGCAATCGGGTGGAGGCTGAAGATTCTGATGTTGATTTAGATGAGGATGATGGGGATGAGGAAGAAGAAGATGACGAAGATGATGATGATGGTGAAAGCGTGCCTTTGCCATCATCCCTTCGCAATTTACATTAGGCGGAACTTACGCACACACTATATCTGTAACTGAGGAAATACCATGACTTATCATTTGTTTGGCAACATTTTGACCAATTACGGCATCGCTGCTAACAACCGGGGTGAAAACCAAGGTAACGTCACAACTTTGCAGCGCTTAGCATGGAAAAATTCGCTGCGGACTACTGTATCTGCTGAGGCTATTCGGTGGGCAATTCGCTATCAGTGGCAGTTTTTAGGAGAAGATGTCAACCGCAAATGGGATGATGATAAAAATGAAAATTATCGCGTTCAAGAAGGTGTTTTCGATCCAGAAATATACATTGATGATGATGTTTTGGGTTACATGGATGCGAAAGCCGCAACGGAAGATATCAATAATGATGGGGTTCCAGAGTCGAGCGACACCAAACCAACTGCTAAAGGCGGCAAGGCTAAAGCTAAACTGAAAAAAGGGGAAAGCATTGCTCGCAGGGGGGTGCTAGAAGTGACTCGCGCGATTTCTTTGACTGCGGATACTGGCGATTTGTTTTTTGGCTCGACTAGCGGCAAAAAAGACCGGAAATCTATTCATCAAACGGAGGCTCACGCTACTCGCTATCAGTACGGTTTTGCGATGACTCCGCACCGTTTGAAGGTTGCGAATCGGGTGATTTCTGTTTTGGATGCTTTGGCTTCTCTCGGAGGTGTTGCGGGAAATCACGCTCGGTTTCTTTACGATTTTTCTCCTGAAAGTATTGTGCTCAGGTGGACTCACGATTTTGCTCCCCGGATTCTTTACTGCTTTGAGGAAAATCGCAAAGGGGAGATTTCAATATCGGATTTGGTGCGCCGCATTGAGGCTGGAGATATTGACCCGAATGAGGTGTGGATTGGCGGTGCAATTTCTGTGGAGCCGGAGGTGGAAGAATTGGAGCAATTGGGTGTGAAAGTTTTTCGGGGAATTAAGCCGGCGGTGAGGGATTTGCAGTCTGTGATTTTGTCGGATATCGATCGGGAGGCTGCATGATCGGGTTGCGAATTGAAGTGCCAATTGCTTGTTGGCGGCAGTCTTATTCGCGGGAATATGCGGAAAGTTATCCGGTGCCGCCGCCGGCTACGGTGTACGGAATGCTGCTGTCAATGGTGGGGGAAATTAACCGCTATTCTCACTGTGGCTGTAAGATTGCGATCGCCCTTTTGTCTGCTCCCAAAAGTTCGACTTTGCTGCGGACTGTTCGGCGGGTGAAAGTTGCGAAGGAGGAGTTTGCGGCGGGCAATGCGCGGCCGGATTTTCAGGTGTTGCTGACTGGTATTGATTTGGGAATTTGGGTGGATTTGGGCGGGGATGTTGGCAATCCCAAGCTGTTGGAAAGATTGCGGGAGGCAATTTTGCGGCCGGAGTCGGTGAGTAGATTTGGTGGGGTTTCGCTGGGGGAAAGTCGGGATTTAATTAATTCTGTTTTGCTGTGGCGGGATGAGTTTGAAGCTGATATTTGTCAGTGGTTGATTTTAGATCGAAATGGGTATTTGGCTTTGCCTTGCTGGGTGGATCATGCGGGTTCTAAAAAGACTAGGTGGCAGCGCTATGTTTTGGCTGATGCTGGGGATTTTTTGCTGGCGGATGTGTTGGCTGGGGTTGATTGCTGGAGTTCGATCGGGCCTGAGTAATTGCAAGGATCTCTGAGTGTAACGGGTTTTTGGGTGCGCGTAATGTCTGGATTGTTTGTGGGGATTGGTTTTGAGGTTGTTGTGTTTGATGTTTAGGTACTTGCACGGTTTGAATGCTTTGATTGGTGAGGGTTTGAGATGCGCGATCGAACTGCTTTGATGTTGGAAGGAGGTTTTAAGGATTTAGTCGGGCAAGGTGCTTGCAAAAATGGTTTCGAGGGTTTATTCTTTAAGGGGTTGGGCGATCGGTCTGAAATAACCTTTGATGCCGTTAGGCGTTGATCACTCAGGAGGATTAGCGGGGAAGGCTGCTACTTCGCTGAAATAACCTTTGATGCCGTTAGGCGTTGATCACAACAAAACCAACTGAACAACAGCGGTGCGGACGGGGCACTGAAATAACCTTTGATGCCCTTAGGCGTTGATCACTACATACCGAAGTTGATTGCGTCGTGTTTGAGAAACTGAAATAACCTTTGATGCCGTTAGGCGTTGATCACTGTTGAACAAATTACCCCCGCGCCCCGGATCGTTCAATCCTGCTGAAATAACCTTTGATGCCGTTAGGCGTTGATCACACACCTGCGATTGTCTATGCCGACATTCAACTTGACTGAAATAGCCTTTGATGCCGTTAGGCGTTGATCACAAAGCATCTTTATTGGCTGATTATGTAATTATTTCTGAAATAACCTTTGATGCCGTTAGGCATTGATCATGAAGAGTTGGATCGACTTATAAACGGCTTGAGTTCGCTGAAATAACCTTTGATGCCGTTAGGCGTTGATCACCACCACACAATTGCGATCGTTGTTAGTCGCCCGTAGTCTGAAATAACCTTTGATGCCGTTAGGCGTTGATCACTGCTCTGGTGTTTTCTCCAGCCAAATTTCGTTGCCTTCTGAAATAACCTTTGATGCCGTTAGGCGTTGATCACCGATTACTCGCTGCACATACACGCTCGCAGCCAGTCTGAAATAACCTTTGATGCCGTTAGGCGTTGATCACTGGTGGATGTGGTGGATTTTCAAATTAAGAGTAAACTGAAATAACCTTTGATGCCGTTAGGCGTTGATCACAACATTGAAGGAGATTTTAGATTCAGCCTAGATTTTTGAAATAACCTTTGATGCCGTTAGGCGTTGATCACGGCAGAATGTCAGATATCTTAAGAGCGGATGAGCTTCTGAAATAACCTTTGATGCCGTTAGGCGTTGATCACCAAACCTTGAAAGATGGTAAACCAGAAGCGTTACTCTGAAATAACCTTTGATGCCGTTAGGCGTTGATCACTTTATAACATTACAGCCTCTTACCCGTTATTTACCTGAAATAACCTTTGATGCCGTTAGGCGTTGATCACAAGCGTTATGGCGTAGAAGCTAAGGCTTTAAGCCCTGAAATAACCTTTGATGCCGTTAGGCGTTGATCACCGAGAAATCGATTGTCAACATATCGAACCAAATCTGAAATAACCTTTGATGCCGTTAGGCGTTGATCACGGTTTCATTGTCACGTTGCGTGTACTGAATATGGTGTCTGAAATAACCTTTGATGCCGTTAGGCGTTGATCAGATCAACCGCGCTTGTCAAGACAATTCTATCTTGTCAAAATGTGATGGTGGAGGTAGTAATAATGCTAATCATTATATTTTCAAAGAAGATTTGCAGAAATTAGTTAATGAAATAGGAATTGAGATCAAAATTGCTCATTACCCTCCTTATACATCTAAATATACTCCCAGAGAACATCGACTTTTTCCTCATATTACCAGGATCGGTCAAGGAGAAATTTTTACAATTTTATAATTAGTCAAAGTTTTGGTGGAAAAAACTCCCACTAAAACGGGAAGATCTGTAGCTGTAAATATCCTTAATAAAGTTTATAAAACTGGTCGAAAAATGGCTAATAATTTCAAAAATACTATGCAAATTGTTTTTGATGAATTTTTGCCCAAATGGAATTATTGAGCCATACTCTACCCTGAGTAATTCATTAAGTTATTTATTTTTAATTTTTTAAGAAGTTTGCGATAATTATTTAAGCTATCCCTTGTAATGTTTGCTCTATTTTTTGGGGGAAAACCACCCAATTCAGGGGATTATTTTATGGCAATATTTGACTAAATTTTTATCATTTAAAAAGCTCTGTAAAAGCATTTACTAGAAGTGCAAGATACAGTTGTCTTTCTGATTACGTCCGTTTTCAGATGTCATAGTAAAGAGTATATTGACCCAAAGCTTTCTCTAAATCGGCAATTCTAGACTCTCGGATAAAACTTTTAACTTCAACGGCTATGTTGCGATCGTTGTTCTCAGCAGCTAATAGCTGTTCGGTACCAAGATCGATAGGTTTCTCTTCGCCCAAGCCAAGGGATACGGATCATGGGTAATTGTCCAGCCAGCCTTAATCAGAGCCTGTTTGACAACTTGATGATAAATGTCTCTTGCTGGCAGGATCGCTCTCTTTTGCGATAGAGGTTGACACTGACTATTATAATGTGCAGAAGTCTCAACCATTATTCGAGAAATTCAATCTGAAACAACACGATCGCCCAATCGCCCCACACAAATAGTCCTGAATCCACATCGAGGCCAGAAACCGGGTTTCTTCCTATATCTCTAGCCCAGAATCTGCGATTTTTCATAGAAACCCCGTTTCTTCGCGTAACTCCTACCAAATCAAAATCTGGCAATACGCTAAATATAATTAAAATTTGTTAAGATTAACTCGACCTCAGCGCCGGCATCCCATCCGCCGCTAAACCTGCCCTTCCCCAGTCCCCACAACAATGCTGCGACTCGAACACATCAGTAAAATTTACCCCACAGGCGTCGTACTCAAAGATGTCACCTGGGAAGTCAAACCGGGCGATCGCATCGGCTTAGTCGGCGTTAACGGTGCCGGTAAATCCACCCAACTCAAAATCATCGCCGGCGAAATCGAACCCACCGCCGGCGAAGTTATTCGCCCCGCCAGCTTGCACATCGCCTACCTCTCCCAAGAATTTGAAGTAGATCCGACTCGCACCGTCAAAGAAGAATTTTGGCGTGCCTTCAGCGAAGCCAACGAAGTCCATGAATCCCTAATGCAAGTCCATCGAGACTTGGAAAACTCCTCCCCAGAAAATCTCGACGAACTGATCCACAAAATGGATCGGCTGCAACGGCAATTTGAAGGCTTAAACGGCTACGGTTTAGAAGCCCAAATCGAGAAAATTCTGCCCGAAATCGGATTTGAACCCGAAGACGGCGATCGATTAGTCAGCGCCTTCAGCGGCGGCTGGCAAATGCGGATGAGTTTGGGCAAAATTCTCCTCCAAAAACCCGACATCCTGCTACTCGACGAACCTACCAACCACCTAGACCTAGAAACCATTGAATGGCTGGAAGTTTACCTCAAAGGGCTGACAACCCCAATGGTAATCGTATCCCATGACCGAGAATTTCTCGATCGGCTCTGCACTCAAATCGTCGAAACTGAACGCGGTGTTTCCAGCACTTACCTTGGCAACTACTCCTCCTACCTGCTGCAAAAAGCAGAAGCCAGAGAAGCCCAACTCAGCGCCTACGAAAGCCAGCAAAAAGAACTCGAAAAACAGCAAGCATTCGTAGAAAAATTCCGCGCCAGCGCCACTCGCAGCACCCAAGCCAAAAGCCGGGAGAAACAGTTAGACAAAATCGAACGCATCGAAGCCCCCACAGGCGGATTAAAAACTTTGCATTTCCGCTTTCCCCCCGCACCCCGCAGCGGCCGCGAAGTAGCAATAATTGAAGATTTGGTGCATACCTACGGCGAAAAAATCCTATTCTTGGGAGCCGACTTGTTAATTGAAAGGGGCGATCGTATTGCCTTCCTCGGCCCCAACGGCGCGGGCAAATCAACCCTGCTGCGCCTGATTATGGGTTTAGAAAAGCCTTCTGAAGGTACAGTCAAATTGGGAGGTCACAACGTCATCCCCGGTTACTTTGAACAGAATCAGGCAGAAGCCTTAGATTTGAATAAAACCGTGATGGAAACCATTCACGACGAAGTACCGGACTGGAAAAATGAAGAAGTTCGGACTTTGTTGGGGCGGTTCTTGTTTACCGGCGAAACAGTATTCAAACAAGTCGGCGCTTTGAGCGGCGGAGAAAAAGCCCGTCTGGCTTTAGCAAAAATGCTGTTGACTCCCGTGAATTTGCTAATTTTGGACGAACCGACCAATCACCTCGACATTCCGGCGAAAGAGATGATGGAAGAAGCGATTCAGAATTATGACGGTACGGTAATTATCGTTTCGCACGATCGCTATTTCATCTCCCAAGTAGCTAACAAAATTGTCGAGATTCGGGATGGAGAATTTCGCCCTTATTTGGGAGATTACCACTACTATCTAGATAAAATTGCTGAGGAACAAGAGCTAGCTAAGTTAGCCAAACTTGAAGCAGAAAAAGCGGCTAAAAAAGCCGAAAAAGAGGCAAAGAAAAAAGCTGCCGCTAAGCAAAAATAAACTTGCATCCCTCGCAGATAAACCTTAAATCCGCGTTTATCTGCGTGTAGCTGCAGTTTTAAAAAAAAAGATTATTAACTAACCCAAAATTCGATTAATCATTTGATTCGCCTGGGAGTCGTAACTCCCACCAAACAAATTAAAATGATTTAAAATGTGATACAGATTATAAAGAGTTTTGCGTTCTTCATACCCTGAATCCAAAGGCCAAACCTGATTATATCCCCGGTAAAACTGCGCCGGAAATCCACCAAATAGCTCAGTCATCGCAAGATCAACTTCTCTATCTCCAAAATATGCCGCCGGGTCAAAAATCACCGGTTCCCCCGCAGATGTCACCCCCGCATTTCCCCCCCACAAATCTCCGTGCACTAGCGAGGGTTGAGGTTCATAACCAGCTAACAATTCAGGAATCCTCTCTAATAAACGTTCCCCTTGTGGAAAATGACCGCCCCGACGCCTAGCCAATTTTAACTGATAACCAATCCGATGTTCTGCCCAAAATTCTGCCCAGTTTGCCGTCCAATTATTAATTTGTATAGTTGAGCCGATCGTATTATTAATATCCCACCCAAAAACTCCCCTCCACAAGCCCGAATTAGGCTCTTCTTTCCCCCTTAGCAAGGGGGGATTGGGGGGGGTGTATTTGTGCATTGCGGCGAGTTTTCGCCCCATTTCTTCCCAAGCTCGATCGCCACCGCGACTTCCCAAATCCAGCCATTCCAGCACAATATAAGCTGAATTTCCCTCAGTTCCCCAGCAAATCGGCTCAGGTACTCGAATCGTCTGGGTTTCCCCCATTTGCTGCAAACCCCGCGCTTCCGCTTCAAACATCGCGACTTGGGAAGCTTGATTGATTTTCGCGAAGTAAGCGCGGCAACTGCTGCTGATATAATAGCCTTGATTTATGCAGCCCCCGCTGACAGAACGCCGATGGTCGAGAGAAAATATTTCTCCGGTTGTTTCACAGATATGCGCGGCAATTTGGTCCCACATAGCATCAAATCGTTTTGAGGGCGATCGAAATTAGTTTAACAGGTATGGCAACTTAATCAGCAAAAAAAACAAAGCCCCTATCTGAAGCTCAGAAGAGGCTGTGTAATGTCAAATATAATCGCAAGCATCGAAATATTTTCGAGATGCAGTGAGGGGGGTCAAATATCTTCGCCACATGGGCGTTTAACAAGCCAAAAGTTGTCAGGGTAAAAAACGCTGAAGACTGCAGAGAATTAAGTCATCAATCACCATGTAGAAAGAGAGGTCAAGCCCTCGGTCT
>NZ_JAUBSD010000017.1:0-81666 GCF_036704575.1 Microcoleus sp. K5-D4 | reverse complement strand
GGATTTTAAAATCCCAAAAGCCTTTCGACCCCAATTATTTGACTGCTACCCCTTGACAGGTCAAGACAGTATCTACGGGGGCTACGCCAACGAAGAGGATCGCACTTTTATCCAAACAACCGCTGCTGCCCGTTTGCCGCATCTTTCCCGGCATAAATCTCGCGCGTTCCCTTGGGAATATAAATCCAATCGAATTCTTGCAAGCGGTTTGTCAAATTGGAAATGCTCACTCCCAATTCATCTCTCATTTTGTATAAATGCGACCACTTAGTTAAATCGCGTCCCTGTCTTTTTTCCTCCAAAATACACCGAGGCATCAACAAACAGCTTGCAAAATATTGCGCTTGCCATTCGATCGACAAAACCTTATTATCAGCACTCGCACCCCGACAAACAAACGGTTCCTCGACATCCTGGGCTGCTTTTCCTTCATTCCCTAAGTTTAATTCCAACTGTTCCACAGTGCCGTCTGCTTCGTCTTGATTGACGTGTAGCACCCAGTGGCCGATTTCGTGGGCGATCGTCGATTCGATGAAACCCGGCGGTTTTTCCAGAATCTGTTCGTTGATTTCGATTAACCGCTGCTGTGGCAAAATCCTCGCCGCGATCGCACCCTCTTCATCCGGCTCAATGCACTCCCAAACAACGCCCAAATCCAGAAAATCAGCAACCGTTGTCGCATCAAAAGGCCATCTCGGAGCAAAATTTTGCGTTTTCTGCATCTGCATCAAGATGTCATTTGCCAAACGCTCGATCGTTTCTTTGGGATAGAAGCAATACGGCTTAAAAATACTCACTATGAGGGGCCTCTCTTACGCTTCAAAAGACTGTTTGAGCCAATCTGGATTTTCTTGCATCCGGCGGAAAAGAGCCTGCATTTCCTTCGGATTCTGCTTCAGCAGCGCTTCGTACTGCTGCGGCAGCCTCCCCGCCAAGAAAATCAATTCCTCTTCGTTTATGTCTAGATTTCGCGCTAATGCTCGGATTACGTCCTCTTTTGGCGCATAATCCGCTCGATCGTTCTCCAACTTAGACAAATAAGTAAAATCCACACTTAGCATAGCAGCTAGCTCACGTTGTGAGTAAGCTTTGTCCTTGCGAGCTTGACGGATCAGTCTTCCAAATGTTTGTTCCACGGTTTTTCGCCTCCTGACAAGCATTCTAGCCTGTTTTGATGAAAAGTTCAACAAAATACTTGACGGGAAAATCAACCCGCGCTACCATGAGGTTAGTTGACGGTTTAATCAACCTGCCGAGCCTGACTGGTAGGGTTAAGGGTGCAAATTAGCCTAGCTCACACGCTACATATAGCGTCGTCAACTTTAGAGGAGTGAGAAGCGCTGGGCGTCAAAACGCTTGTACGCAGCAAATAAGGAGGAGCAGATAGCAAATGCTGAGAACCTGGACAGACACGCATTACAAGCTCGAAGACGATGACTGGCTATACATCGCCACCCACGAAGAACAAAGCTCAGCCTCACTGGTTTGTCCCGGCTACGCGCGGGATGGCGAAGGCTTCAGCATCCACTTCACCCCAGCGCACCTAGAAACGTTAGAGCATTTGCTCGCCGCGCTGCGGATTATCAAAGCTCAACAAGAGGCGGTGCTTGAGTATACCTATCCAGAACCAAAAGCGACAACACATCTCATTAGGTAATGGAAGGAAGAAGGAAGAAGGAAGAAGGAAGAAGGAAGAAGGAAGAAGGAAGAAAAATAATTCGAGTGTTGTGAGTTCCCAATTCCCAATTACCGATTCCTAATAGTCAGAACATAAATCAATAATTAAGGAAAAACGAACAATGACTACTAAAACACAAGAAAGACCTACATTTTCAGTATTTGGTGCCAAACCGAGCAATGCTTTGCTAGTACCAGAAATCCCGATCGCAGTACGTAACAATTGCCAGGCCGGCCAGTGGACAATTGGCGATACAGACTACGGTTCCAAGTGTTCCATGACAATCCTCAAATTCTCCAAATTCTTCGGTTCCCTCGGTCAAACTTCCCACACACTGTGGGGTCAACTGTGGTTTGTCGCAGAAAGTGGCGAACTGCCGCAAGGAGTTGTCATGGTGACATACATCAAAAACCGCAGCTTGAACGATTTTAACCGTTTGGTAGCATCAGTTCAATCTCGCGGCGTAGAACCTGCAACCGGAATTTTTGTTCCCGAATTTGTCAAGCATTCCGGTCAAAAACCAGACGACAGCGGAGTAGTAAAACCGATTAACTACTACAGCTTGAAATGGTCTTGGATGGAGCGTAAAGACTGGGGAGTAATCGACCAAGCCGCAGCAGTTTTGTCAGATTCTAGCAATCAATCGCGGATGATTGACTTAGAAGGAACAAAAGCTATGGTGTGTTTAGATAACCTGCCGGCGCAGCAAGTTGCCTGCTTGATGGCCGCTCACGCTGGCGGTGAAAGCGATGCTCTTGCTTTGAATTCCAACGGCGGTATGTCGCTACCGCCAGCGGAAGACAAATCAACTGCTGACTTGTTCTAATTCTGTTGTAAAGGCGCGATTAAATCGCGCCTTTACCATAACTGTTACAACGCATAATGAAATGAAGAAATTAACGAATCTAAAAACCCAACCCAACCTCCAAGAAAGCCGTTTGAAAGAGAATCTTGAGCTGCTAGACCAAATTCGGGCAGACGCAGTTAACGACATCGAAAGTCTCACCGAAGACTTCCAACACATGACTTTAGTTGCCGAATCTGTCCAGCGGAATTACCGAGCTTTGTTAGCAGAAAATCAATTGCTAAAAGGCACACTCTTAAGTATAATTGATGAGTGCGGCTGCGGGCAAGGAAATCGGTGCGATCGCTGCTGGAAAATTCTCAAAATTCTAGGTATTGCCAATCCAGAAGAAAAACCCGACGCAGCCACAAAGTACCGTTCCCTTCTCAGCCAACTCCGCAACTTAGAATAACTGAAAACGTTTCATTCACAAGTGTCGAAAAGTTATAATCAGGAGAAGCAAAAATTATGACAATAGCAACTGCCAAGGATACCAAAGCCCAAATTTTGCAAAACTTTCAGCAGATTTTAGCAGACAAAAAAAAGATCGAATCTAAAGTCGAAACCAAAGAACAGTCAGCCGAAAAAGCCAAGAACAAACAACTCCTCGAAGTCGCCTCCACCTACACAATTGACAGCATCGTCAAAGGCTTAGCAGACTTACAATTAGATTTCGGCAGCATCACCAGCGGACTTTCCGAAAAACTGAAGGCGGAATCTTCAAAATTAGACGAATTAAAACGCGCCATCGAAATTGAAGCCGCACAATTGCAAGAGTTGCAGCAAATCAGAGTTGTAGCAGACGCCCTCCACATTTTAACTCAAGAGCACCGAGAAAAACTGACCCTGCTCCAACAAAACAACGCCAACCAGCGCGAACTTATCGAAAAAGACACCACCCAAAAACGCAAAATTTGGGAAAAAGAACAGCAAGAATTTGAGGCAGCAGTTCAAGAAGAAACTGCACTCATAACTAAAAAGCGTCAGGAAGAAACAGCCGATTACCAATACGAATTAGAACGCACCCGCAAAATCGAAACCGACGAATACGAAGAAACGAAGCGCAAACTAGAACGGGACTTGCAAGAATCTACCCGCGAAAAAGAAAAAAATTGGGTGGAACGGGAAAAAGTCCTCAGCGACAATCAAGCGGAGTTTGAAGAGAACCAAAGAAAAGTCGCCGGATTTGAAGAAGAACTCAAACAGGCTTATGTCAAAGCCAAAGAAGAAGCAATTCAAGAAGTTTCCCGCGAAGCTAAAGTCAAGGCAGATTTAGTGGAGAAAGAATGGGAAGGAAGCAAGCAGGGATATGAATTGAAAGTGCAATCTCTACTGCAGACAATTGAGCGACAAACCGAACAAATCGCCGAAATCTCTACACAATTGCAAGCGACGATGAAGCAAGCGCAAGACTTGGCACTGAAAGCTTTTGCTACCAAAGCTTAAGGTTTGTAGCTCAATTTTGGATAATAATCGGCGGTTGAAACCGCTCAAGAGTCAAACAAAATCCGCCGATGCGGACTAACAAAGTTAGGAGATGAAAGCGATGGCGAGAATGAATGACAAAAATACGAAGGCTGAAATATTAGAAGCTTATAAACAGTTGGAACAAGAAAAAAATGCCCTTGATTCGCAACTGAAGCAGCTTAATAACGATAAATCTGCCAATATTTCTCAATCAGAAATCGCAGTCCAAGAACTAGCAATAGTCGAAGCAAGAAAAGCAATGGCTTTAACTGAAAGCAAACAAAAAATGCAGGGGACGATCGACAATTTAATCTTACTGCAATTTGGCTTCGGTGCCGCTGTCAGCGAACTGTCGGAAAAACTGACAACAGAAGCATCTAAACTGGGGGAATTGCAGCGAACTGTCGGCGACGAAATCCAACAACTGCAAGAGTTGCATAGTTTAGAAGATGTTGCAGAAGATACGCTGGACAATTTAATCCAACAATACGAAGAAAGCGCCAAAACATTTAGTGCGGAACTCAGCGAACAGCGCGAAACTGTTGAACAGGAATTGTTAGAACGCCGGCAAGCTTGGGAAAAAGAGCAGGAACTGCAAAAGTTGGCAGTTAAAGAACGCAATGAGAATCAGCAAAAAGCTCGCCAGCGGGATGAAGAGTTGTATGCTTACGATTTGAATCTTCAGCGAAACCTCGACATGGAAGAATACGAACAGCGCCAGAAAAGGCTGTATCAAGAAATCGAAGAGTTTCAGCAAGAACAGGAGAAACAGTGGGCGGAACGCGAAAAATCTATTTCGGAACGGGAAAAACTTTATGCTGAGGTTAAAGCTAAGGTAGAAGCTTTCCCGAAAGAACTGGAAGCTAATATCAAGAACGGGAAAGATAACGGTCGCAATATTGGCAATTACCAAGCTAAAGTTAAGGCGGATTTGTCTGCTAAAGATATCGAAGGGCAAAAGCAAAATTATGAACTGCAAATTCAAGGGATGTTGCAGACAATTCAAAATCAAGATGCGCGCCTTGCTAGTTTGTCGAAACAACTGGATTCTGCTTTGAAACAGGTTCAAGATTTGGCGGTGAAGGCGATTGAGGGAGCATCGAATTTGAGTTCTTTGCAAGCAGTCAGGGAAATTGCGATCGAACAAGCGAAGACTCAGCAGAAAAATAAGTAGATCGGACTCGGCGGTTGAAACTGCGGCTATGCCAACGAAGTAGATAAGAGTCGGCGGTTGAAACCGCTGCATAGAGTCAAACTCTCGTTAGCGGAGGCGGACTGGGAGAAGTAGGGTGCGCCTCGGCGCACGTTACGCTATTTTGAGAAAAAACTAGCTTTGCTTAGTGGAGTTTTCAAACTGTCCACTCGCTGCGAGTCTTTCTTGAGCCTCAAACCCTATCTACAGCGTTATAGTTTTTAGTAAAAAGTTCGATCGCACTGTTCACTTATCGAAACTGTCCCTTCCTCTCCTGACCGCTTCACTCACGCTATCTATTCTTTAAGTTAATGAACCAAAAGATATATTTGACTTAGAGGCACTATGCAGAAACAAATCATACGCCAAAAAGATACTAATGCTTGGATACTTCAGTGCTGGGTTTCTTTTATTCTTGCCCTTTCCGCAACTACTGTAGGTATCATTTATTTACAGGTAGACCCTTGGCAAAAAGCTTTTATGGGTATGGGTTTAACTTTTTCAGTCGGCTCGTCTTTTACTTTAGCAAAAACCATTCGCGATAACAACGAGGCAACAACATTAACTGCCAGAATCGACGAAGCTAGAGTTGAGAAAATTCTCGCTGAACACCATCCTCTCAAATAAATTTGACTATACAATGTATACAAAAAACAGCCCGCGCGGGCTGTTTTTGTTGTTTGAGCCACAGGTTTCAAGCTGCGGATGGGAATTGGGGATTTCAATGGCTACCTTTGAACTTACGATCGCGCAACTTATTCTTTTGTCGCTGGCGAATACCGGCCTTAACTGTCGCCATATCCACCGGAAAACCAACGACAGGCATCACCTGATCCTTGCGTTCTTCTTCCAGATTCTTGAGTTCGGTGTAATCAACCCAGTGAATGCAATTCACCGGACAAGTGTCGATCGCCTCAGCAATCAACTCTTCAGAATCCCCGTCTTGTCGAACTACGCGCGATCGACCGTAATCCGGTTCAATATAAAAAGTATTGCGAGCAACGTGAGCGCAGTGCTTGCAGCCAATGCAGGTAATCTCATCAACATAGACACCTTTTTGGCGCAACACGCCGCCCAACTCCGGTTCCAAACCAGAGCGATCGGGCGCATCCCGCAAAAAACCTCCCAACTCCGGCTCTAAACCAGAGCGATCGCTTGCTGTATCTATTCCGAGTCCAGAAAGCTCAGACATTTAGACCCCCACAATAGTAAATAAGTCCGCGAAAGCGGACTTTGATGAGACAAGATTGCAAAAATCTCGAAAAATTATTAAGCGCACCAGCGTTGCACCACCAAGCGGAGTGAACCGTCTTGATTTTGCTTTTGCTCAGAAATTTGGAAACCCTGCTTAGCGCTTTCATTCACCACAGTATGGTAAGCGTAGCGCTGAGTCACCTTATTCAGAAAACGGTCTACAGACCAAGCTTGCTGCCAAAACTGCAAGTCAGCCACCAATTCATACTCAGTCCCGTTCCAGCTAAAACCTACGTCGTAGCCGTTTTTTTGCTCAATCACGACCTCAGCAGTGCTGGTTAGGCCGCGATAGCCGCGCACCTCAGTCGGGCCCGACTTCCAGTCGATACCCAAGTCAGTTAAAGCAGCTTCCAAAGAATTCAAATTGCGGATCTGGGTCTTAATTTGGCTAAAATGTGACATGGTGGTTCCAAAAAAACTTAAGTGAACTCAACAAAAAAAATTACCAATCGCTAAAAGCCACTTGGGCCGTCGCTTCGGCTGACTGATGCAGCGCTTGCGTGAAATATTCAGATGTTGACTCTTGGTGAAGCACCACGCCGAGCTGAGCTTCAATTGCAGCCGTTACCTCAGCACAGGAAGCACCGACAATGCCGGTGACTGTTTCCTGTACGCGGCCATCTGGATAGATCACAAACTCTAGTGTTTCCATAATTCGGGCTGACTGAATAGGAATATTGAGAACAGACACCGACACCAGCAAGCCAGGGACGATGCCTCCTGAAGTAGCTTCTTGAGAGTTGGCTGACTGACAAAGCGCTATATCAATTTTGACGAATTGATAGGTTTTGAGTCACAACTTAACAGAAGTTATTAATAGGTAGAAGCAATACATCAGTTGTATGTAAAGTTTCGCGTAGATCGTGACAGCAGTCAAGTCAGTCTATTTGATGAGATTTGAGATTGGAGAGTCAGGAAGAAGGAAGAGGGGATGAACCGCAGAGGGCGCAGAGGACGCAGAGGGAAGAAGGCAGAAGGTAAAAGGCAGAAGGCAAAACGCAAAAATATAAATTCCCCCACTCCCCCTTTAATTTCCTCTGGGATCTAAAACGTCTCGTAGGCCATCGCCCAAAAGGTTGAAACCCAAAACAGTCAAAGTAATCAGCAAACCTGGAAACACGATCGTCCAAGGAGACGAAAGAGCGTATCCGCCCTTAAAAGCATCAGAAAGCATCGTCCCCAACTCAGGAACCGGCGGCTGTGCGCCCAAACCCAAAAAACCCAAACCGGCAGCTTCTAGTGTCGCCGTACCAGTCGAAAGAGTTGCTTGTACAACTAGAGGCGCCAGACTTCCCGGCAAAATGTGGCGAAAAATAATCCGCAAGTCGCTGGCGCCCAAGGCCTTGACAGCCAAAACAAATTCTTGTTCCCGCAGAGACAGCACCATACTGCGAGTTAAACGGATGTAAATCGGAATTTGCACGAGGCTGACAGCGATAATTACACTTTGCAGGCTCGGCCCGGTGACGGTAACAACGCCGATCGCCAGTAAAATCGAAGGAAAAGCTAGCAAAATATCCGCCAAAGTGCCGATCGCCATTTCCAGCAACCCCCGAAAATACCCGGCCACGAGTCCCAAAAGCGCTCCCACAATTAAACCCGCACCCACAGAAACCAGGCTGACGACTAAAGAGATCCCCAATCCGTGCCACACCCGCACCAACAAATCTCGCCCCAAACCGTCGGTGCCAAACCAATGTTTAGCGCTAGGAGCCACCAAGCGCGACAAATAATCTCGATCGACCGCCGGATCGTAAGGGGAAAGTAGGGGGGCCAACAGTGCCGAGAGCATCAGCGCTAAAGTCAAAATTAAGCCAATTTTCCCCGAAGTTGATCGCCAAAATCGTTGAAAAGCTGGTTGTGGAAATACTAAGTTTTTATTCAATCTTCGATTTTCCATCGAATGCTGTCACCAAAAAACAGAGGACTTGGGCAACTATTAGGATAAATTAACGATCGCGATCGCAGAAATACGTTAACAAGACTTCTTCCGGGAGACCAAAAACTCGGTGCGTGTATTACCGTCCACATCCAATTGCATTTTTCGCGCCAAATGGCGAATGCCTGAGTCCTTCCTTAAAGACCCTTTAAGATATAAAGAACAAGATAAATTTAAAAGCACAATGACATCAATCCTACTCAAAACCTCAGCTCGATCGCCCCTCAACGCCCCAACAATCCGCCATTTCCCCAACGGCCTCACCGTTATAGCCGAACACTTGCCGGTCGATGCTGTTAACCTCAGCGTGTGGCTCAATTTAGGCTCAGCCGTCGAACCCGACGACATTAACGGCATGGCTCACTTTTTAGAACACATGATTTTTAAGGGAACTCCGAGCATTCCCAGTGGCGAATTTGAGCGCGCGATCGAGCAACGCGGCGCTGTCACCAATGCAGCCACCAGCCAAGATTACACTAACTATTACATCACCACAGCTCCTAAAGATTTTGCCGAACTAGCTCCCCTGCAAGTCGATGTGTTGCTCAACGCCAGCATTCCCGACGACGCCTTCGATCGAGAACGGCTGGTAGTCTTAGAAGAAATTAGACGATCGGAAGACAATCCCCGCCGCCGCACCTATCAGCGATCGATGGAATTAGCATTTGAAGTCCTGCCCTACAAGCGACCGGTACTCGGCCCGACTGCGGTAATCGAACAGCTTACCGCGCAACAAATGCGGGATTTCCACAGCAGCAGATATCACCCAGGGGCCATGACAGCCGTAGCTGTCGGCAATTTGCCAGTCGAGCAACTAATAGAAATTGTCGCAGACAGTTTTGCAGCAAAAAGTACAGCACAAAACAACAAAATAAATGTGCCTGCTGTCGGCAACTTTCACCCAGAACCCCAAATCCCCAACTACGGCCAAGAATCGCCATTTACAGAAACAGTCCGCCGCGAATTTGTAGACTCTGCCCTTCAGCAAGCCCGACTGATCGTGATGTGGCGAGTGCCAGGTTTCATGGAAATGTCAGAAACTTATGCCCTCGACGTTTTGGCGACAATATTGGGTCACGGCCGCACAACTCGCTTGGTTCAGGATTTGCGCGAAGAAAAAGGGCTAGTCTCATCAATTTCGGTCAGCAACATGACTCAGCGACTAGGCGGTGTATTCTCAATTTCCGCTCAACTACCGACAGAAAACTTGGCAGCAGTGGAAGCTGCGATCGTCCAACACATCCGCACTCTCCAAACCGAACTGGTGACAGATGCCGAAATTTCCCGCATCCGCACTCAAGTAGCAAATCGGTTTATCTTTGGTAACGAAACTCCGAGCGATCGAGCAAGTTTGTACGGTTACTATCAGTCGATGGTAGGAGATATCGCTCCCGCCCTCAACTATGCCGCCTGCATCCAAGCTCAGACTGCCGAGGATCTCCGAGAAGCCGCTGTCAAATATCTCTCTCCCGACGCAATGGGTGTTGTGGTAATTCGCCCGGACGAAGCATAAATCGGACATCGCCTCAACAGGGCAATTCTCCCATCCATCTGCTTTTGAGCCATCCAACGGCATTCGGCATTCGGCAGAAACAATGTCAACGCGCACGAGGGATTTTTAGTCAATAGTGCGTGAAATTAGATCGGCTCGCGCCTTGAAGGTTTTGTATCAAATAATTAATATGAAGCCTTTAAGGTACGGACGATCGGCAAAATTACCGTAATTTTATGAGACGAGAAACTGGGAATTATTGACGAGTCAGCAATTTAGTCTAGGGAAGCCGGATCGATCGGCGATCGTAATTCTAAAATCTAAAATCTAAAATCTAAAATCGATTGAGCTGCAAAATTACTGTAATTTTATGAGACGATCAACTGGGAATTATTGACGAGTCAGCAATTTAGTCTAGGGAAACCAGATTGATCGGCGATCGTAATTCTAAAATCTAAAATCTAAAATCTAGAATCTAAAATCGATTGACAGGGGCACGCAAGCATGAAATTACAAAACTTTCTCAACTCAAACATTAGGTACGATGCCAAAGCAATTGCTGCCGACGACGAACTCAGTGGTCAAATTCAAAGCCGCCTCATTGACCTGGGTTTACTGAAGCCTCCCGTAGACGGGGAATTTGGCCCTCTCTCTACTGCTGCACTCCACCGATTTCAAACTCTGATGAAGTGTGGCGAACCGGGTTTTTTGGGAGCAGTCACAGCCAAAAAGCTAATCGAAACCAAACCAGGGGAGATTATCACACCTCCCCTGATCCTGAAAACGCTTAGAGACACGATTTTGAAATCGAAACCGCTGGCGTCTTCTCAACTTCAGGACTCGGAAAAACAAGTAATACCAGCCGGAAAAGAGTTTGAGATCCTGGCTTTTGCTCCGGCTCGTGGTCACATCAGAGTTGCTTTCCGCAACGAGTCTTTCAAAGGTTCAGGAATTTGGTATGTTTTTGGGGCACACGCTCAAATTACTCAAGACAGCGTTCTGTTTTTTCCCAAACCGAATCCCCCAACTGTCAGGCTTGGCATTCCTTATCGCTCGCAACTGGATAACTTGAATAATCCTACAGGTTCTTGCAATGTAACTTCATTAGCGATGTGTATGGACTTTTTGAAAGTGCCACGGCGCAAACAAAGCGGGCAATATGAAGACGAACTGTACGAATATGCGATCGCCAAAGGTTACAGTCGCTGGGACCCCTACGATTTAGCAAAGATTGTTAAAGATTACGGCGCTCAAGATTTCTTTACCGAGAATGCAACTATTGATGACGTTCAAGATTGGCTAGCCAGTGGAAATCCCGCTGTCATCCACGGATACTTCACGTCTTTCGGTCACATTATAGTTGCATCAGGCTACGACAGCGAGGGATTCTTCGTTCACGATCCCTATGGTGAGTGGTTCCGAAGTGGCTACGATACAAGTGTCAGCGGTGCTTACTTGCACTATACTTACCGCTTAATCCGCAGCCTCTGTATGCCTGACGGGCATTTTTGGGTTCATTTTATCTCTAATCATTGTTAAGAGTCATTAGTCATTAGTCATTAGTCATTAGCTAAGAGATAAGTTGCCTCTGAAATTATTCGGCGATTCAAATCGCTTAAGAGTCAAACGAAGTCGGAGCAGAGGGAGACTAAAAAGTAAAATGGCTATTAAAGGTTGATTTGGTATTAGCCATATTTTCTATAACTCATGACTGCTGACTAATGACTAATGATTCTGAATTTTCATGCTCAAATCCAGCCAAGTCGATCGCGTAATCGGAGCACTGGTAGAAATATAGTCAACTCCGGTTTCCGCTACACTTCTAATTGTTTCTAAAGTAACATTGCCGGAAGCTTCAATTTTTACCCGATCGCTCTTTTCGCGAATTATTGCCACTGCCTGCCGCATCAAATCAAAGGACATATTATCCAACATGATAATATCGGCTTTGTGCTGCAAAGCTGTCTCTACCTCAGCCAGAGTTTCGGTTTCAACTTCAATTGTCAGCGGATAGGGGATAGAATTGCGAATTAGGGCGATCGCCTCTGCAATTCCCCCAGTCGCCGCAATGTGATTGTCTTTAATCATCACCGCGTCATCTAATCCCATCCGGTGATTGCAAGCACCGCCGACTTGAGTTGCGTATTTTTCCAACAATCTCAATCCGGGCGTTGTCTTGCGGGTATCCACTAATTGCACGGGCAAATCGGCAATTTTGTCAACATATTTCTGAGTTAAAGTAGCGATGCCGCTCAAACGCATTGCCAAGTTTAATGCTACTCTTTCTCCGGTTAGCAGCGCGTCGAAATTGCCGGAAATCTCGGCGATTACTTCTCCTTTTTGGCACAGTTTCCCTTCTGGTACTTGGGGGATGAAACTGAGGCTGCTGTCTAAAAGTTTAAATGTGCGATCGGCAATTGGCAATCCAGCTATGACTCCAGCTTCTTTGACAATCCATTTAGCCGTACCCTGGATGCTGTTTGCGGGAAATAAGGCTGATGTTGTGCGATCGCCCCTACCGATATCTTCTAGTAGCCAGTTGTGCAATAGGGAGTCTAAAACTATCCAAGGCGGTAATATTGCTGTCATGTTTTTGTTGGTTGTTATATCAAGATCATATCTACTAGGAACAATAGTCGATCGGGCGATTTTAGGCAAGTTGCACAATTATGATGGTGTTAGTGCGATCGGGATTTGGGTAGAGTGAGGGCGATCGTACTAGATAATGGGCTATTCTGTTGGTGACATTGGGTTTTGGTGGTTTAATGGAGTGGATGGGGCGATCGCGAGCAGAAACCATGATACAACCAGTCATTTTAGAAAAATTAGCAGAACTCCCTGAGTCTCTTCAGACAGAAGTGCTTCATTATATTGAGTTTTTGATAAAAAAGCAGTCTAAAAACTCAACCCAAGAAAAGCCGACACAGAAACGTCGAGTTTCCGGGACAATGAAAGGAATGTTTGTTCTACCGTTGCCTGATGACTTTGATGAGCCGCTTAAGGCAACTTAACTTACAAAACTCATTATCTGAGTTAGAGCAAGTATTGCAACAACATAGTTAATGAATGAATGGCATTCAATGTATAGTGAGGTTAGGTGTTGGTACTATAATGATATGGATGACTTTACTAAGGAACACAGAAATCAAAATGGCGATTGAAAAATACAAAGACCAGACTATTGCAGCCGGATTTTGGGTTGCTTTAACGCTTCGTGAGGGCACAGCGCCTCTCCGTAGTTATGTAGGGGAAGTGCAAACCGTTGATGGTAATGGTATTCGATTGACATTGATAGATTGGATTAGCCTTACCATCAACGGTTTTGACTTGTTCGTTCCGTGGTCAAACATTGAAGCAGCCTTAATTGCAACGCCGGAACATAATTCAGAGAGGTTTGTTGAGGAAGCGAAGGCGTGGCAAAAGTCTGTTTCAAGCAAGACAAGCGGGAAATAGAAGTAACAAACCACAGCAAATTGTCTAAATTACAATAGGCAGTAGATATTTTATCTGACGAGAAGTACAGTAGGAACTTGTCTAAGTTGAAAGATGCTGTATAGCGGTTCTTGAGTAGATGAGGTACACAATTCCACTGAAAAAGCTTGCGAACACAAGGTTTGGGCGTACTCCATCTTTCTGAGAAAGCCTATAGATATTTTATCTAATGAACCTGATTGAGTGGAATTTTTCCCGCCGCAATTACTCTCACAGATCTCTGACGAGCAATATATAGATGAATTGTCTACCTTCAAAGAGTTAGTAGATATGTTATCGGATGAAGCTGACAAGGATAAGTTGACTCAATTGCTTCGAGAAATTGGTCTGAGATATAGCACAGTTTAGGTCGCAACTTTTGCGCGCTATTCACGCCAGGAGGAAGGGGGAAGGCGATCGCCCACTATTGGCTGCTAAAATAAGGGCGATCGCTTGTTATGATTGTATTAAAATAAAAACGACTGGAAGGGGCAATTATTATGACTATTCCTGATATTACGATCGCCAAATTGCTGCTATTTCCAGAATCATTCTTGCCATAAGTTAGCAACTTCATCGACTTTGTGATGCACAAGCACCAAAATAGAATAGCTGAACCCAAACTCCCAGACGATATTGCCAAAGCTTGGGCAAAAAGGTTCGAGGAAGTCGATCGCTACTTACAACAAAATTGTGTGTACCGCATATAAATGGAATATGCTGTATCTACTTCAATCTCATCCAAAGCTGGTTGAAGATATTTCCGATTCCGCAATAATCTTTGGGATTTCCTAGGCTGATTTCTTTGATAAATTTCTTGCCCATTCCTATTCCTCAAACGAATTTTACCCCTGATTACCTATTTTCTTCTGCTTAGAGTGACAGAAGAGCGCTAATCCGGCTATCTTGTATATTCCTAAAAATTGCGGTGTTTGAAAGGTTTAGGCTCAGTTTCTCCCTCGAAAGCGTACTGGCATTCGATCTGACGGATAAATTAACAGGTTTTGCTGTAATTCTTCCAGAGAAGAACGACCGTTGACTAACTCCCAATCGAAGTGGCGCACCAATAATGCTAACATCATCGTTCCTTCCAGCATTGATAGATGCTCTCCTAAGCAACGATGCGACCCTGAGCCAAAGTGTATCATTGGCACTGAACTTGTTTCCTTATTCTTGTCTAGCCAACGTTCGGGCAGAAATTCCTCTGGGTTAGCATAAACTTCTGGATCTCTTCCGGCTGCAAGCATTGACCAGGATACTCTTGTCCCACGCGGAATCACTGTACCGTTAATTAGAGTATCCCGTTCAGTCTCCAATGGAGTTGAGCCAGAGCCAACTGAATAAAGGCGCAGTGTTTCTTTGATAATGGCACGAATATAAGCCAATTCTTTGAGGTTTTTTAGGTTGATCCCACTTTCTTTTTGCCAAGCTTGGTCAACGATATCTCGTGCTTGTTGAAATACTCTTGGATTTAAGCTCAATTCCCCAACTGCAAAGGATAAAGTATGGGCTGTGGTGTCAGTCCCCGCGATTAATAGTTCAATCGATTCTGATATTAAGGTTTCGCGATCGTATTTTGGTTCTTTAGCCGCGATTTTGACTAACATTGATTCCCTAAACAAACTACTGACTTGTGGGAAATCAGTTTGATTTTGTTCTCTCATCTGTAAAGCTAAGTCTACGCGGGGAGTAAGGAATTCCGTTAAATATCGCCTGGCTGCCCAATAATCCCGTGAATTCTGAGTTGGCAAATATTTCATCCATATTTTCTCCCCCGTAGCTTGTCGCATGAAACGATAGCCTACAATAGACATCGCTTCGTACACCTTGCTAACTTCCAGGGGGGAACCTTCCTGACTGGTACTATTTCTATCTACAGGAATACCTAGTACAAAAGAAGAAATCACCCTCATTGTTAGTTCCACAAACAGAGGATCTACCTCCACCTCTGTTGGGGGGGCAACTTGTTTCAGTGTCTCAATTACTTGTTCGCAAGCTTGGCTAATTATTTCCAGATATTTGGAAATATTGCTCGAACTAAATTCTGGATTCCAAGCCTGGCGTCGCCACTGCCACTCCGTTGCAGTTTCTCCGAGCATAATAGAACCGCTGATATCGTTCCATGCTTGACGTACTTGCTTGGATCTAATTAAGCTACCATCTCTCATCCCATTGATAATGGTATCTTCAATTACTTTTGGTTTACTTAAAATAACAGATGGAGTCCTGCCATTCCAGATGACGTACATCGGGCCTAACTGCTTGCTCCAATCAAAAATTTGCTGAAAAAATTTCTTCTGTTTTACTGCTGCTAATACTTGTGGTAGATTTCCTAACACCCAATATTGGGGAGGGGACGGGAGAGATTGTAGCGATTTATACGTTTCCTTGCCTTTCCACCATTGCCAACTCAGTATAGACGCTATGCTAGTAAGGCCTAATACTATTACTAAATATGACAAGAAGGAAGAAGAACCATTTATTTGAGAAGTAATGCTTTGAAACATAAATCTGCCCAAGTCCATAGTTTTTTATTACCCATATCCTACCTTGAAATGGAGACTAAGTAAGTCAACGTAATTAAATATAAAACGTTAGACTTGGTAATTGCCAGATGTGGCTCTAGCATTAACTCCTTTTCAAATACGCAACAAGCTCTGGACTTACGCACTTGTCATATTATAAACATCTGTAACTCACCAAAAAACTAAAGCCCTTTTCCGTTGTTGCGGGAAAAGAGCTTTAATTTATTATTAACCTGGCACTGAGCTATTTTACCGGGCAGTGACCCGCCGAGTATCTTCGCCATAGCAACGTTTAACAACCGAGTTCGGGATGGATCGGAGTGGTTCCATTACATCATAAGCACCAGGAAAGCTTTGAAAACTTTTTATCCTGTGTCTGCGTTCAGTTTGATGCGCTGCATCTCTTTCGCTCGACTTAATTACCTTATCAAGTTTCCCCCTGTCTGTCAACCCCTTTATCAAAAGTTTTTTTCGAGCGCCCGAAACCGATGGAATTATCGGGGTTTGAGGCCGAGTTTGGGGGTGCGACCGATCGAGCTTTAACTCACCAGTCCAAAAACGCCGCCTCGGTTCCCTGCTCTCTGGGAATTTTCCCGTCTTTCTCAAACCACGCCACGACCTGCTTAACTGTTAATTGTTCGATCGCCCTTTCGGCTTCCATCGCCACTTGCCTCTCATACCGCAAAGACGCCACCACCAAATTCGTAAAAAAGTTTTCAAAACTCGCATCAAGTCAAGTTCGATCGACCCAAAATCTGCTGCTGGTTGCAAATATTAAGATTGCTATAAAACTGGCACGTTAGACATCTCCAACAATTCTTGTGGGAAGTAGGGGTTAAGCATCCTGCCGGCCCTAGACGAGCTTTGGTGTAGATGATTAATAATTCACCAAAAAACTAAAGCCCTTTTCCGTTGTTGCGGGAAAAGAGCTTTAATTTATTATTAACCTGGCACTGAGCTATTTTACCGGGCAGTGACCCGCCGAGTATCTTCGCCATAGCAACGTTTAACAACCGAGTTCGGGATGGATCGGAGTGGTTCCATTACATCATAAGCACCAGGAAAGCTTTGAAAACTTTTTATCCTGTGTCTGCGTTTTGTTTGATGCGCTGCATCTCTTTCGCTCGACTTAATTACTGTATCAAGTTTGCCTTTGTCTGTCAACCCCTTTATCAAAACTTTTTTTCGATCGCCCGAAACCGCCCCCAATAGCCGAGTTTGACGTATTATTTGTCAGTATTGCCGATCGACCTTTAACTAACAAGTCCAAAAACGCCGCATCCACACCCTGCTCTCTGCGAATTTTCTCGTCCTTCACAAACCAAGCCACAACCTGCTTAACTGTTAATTGTTCGATCGCACTCTCGCCTTCTATCGCAATTTGCCTCAAAGACCGCAAAGACGCAACGACCAAATTCGTAAAAAAGTTTTCAAAACTCGCATCAAGTTTGATCGACCCAAAATCTGTTCCTGGCCCAGAATATTGAGATTTCTACAAAACTCGCACCAAACACCTCTCCAACAATTCTTGTGAGGAATAGGGGTTAGGCATCCTGCAGGCCCTAGACGAGCTGTTGTTTAGATGAGTAATAACTCCCCAAAAAACTAAAGCCCTTTTCCGTTGTTGCGGGAAAAGAGCTTTAATTTATTATTAACCTGGCACTGAGCTATTTTACCGGGCAGTGACCCGCCGAGTATCTTCGCCATAGCAACGTTTAACAACCGAGTTCGGGATGGATCGGAGTGGTTCCATTACATCATAAGCACCAGGAAAGCTTTGAAAACTTTTAATCCTGTGTCTGCGTTTAGTTTGATGCGCTGCATCTCTTTCGCTCGACTTAATTACTGTATCAAGTTTGCCTTTGTCTGTCAACCCCTTCGTCAAAACTTTTTTTCCGATCGCCCGAAACTGCCCCCAATAGCCGAGTTTGACGTATTATTTGCCAGTGAGGCCGATCGACCTTTAACTCACAAATCCAAAAAAGCCGCCTCGGTTCCCTGTTCTCTGCGAATTTTCCCGTCCTTCTCAAACCACGCCACGACCTGCTTAACTGTTAATTGTTCGATCGCCCCTCCCGATTCTGTCGCAATTTGCCTCAAAGGCCGCAAAGACGCAACGACCAAATTCGTAAAAAAGTTTTCAAAACTCGCATCAAGTTCGATCGACCCTTTAATGCTCTCATCATTCTTAATCCAATCCATCACCTGCCCATTAGTCACCTCAGCCACCGGCAAACCAGTCTCTCCAGAAATTTGCTTGAGCACCCTTAAAGCATAAATTGCCACCCGCGCCGAAAACTTTTCCTTCGACGACAGCAGCGCCATATCAACTTCGGCACACTCTTCCGGCTTTAAAAAATCTGCTAGCGGTTCCATATATTAAAAATTGGTAATGGCTAATCGGTAATTGGTAATCCCTGACATCCGTGACATCCGTTACACTCATCCGTTGCCGAACTTTCATCCGTGACATCCGTTAAATCCGTTAGAAAATCCGTTGCCGAACTTCTTCCTTCTTCCTTGCAATCAAATAACCGCAGCGGTGTTCCCCATTAATAATCGAGTGAGTCCGCTCCACAATACAATCTGGCAAAACCGCTGCAAACATTTCCAACTCATTACCGCAGACACTCGGAAAAGTTTCAGCAACATTAGAAATCGCGCAGTTGTGTTCCATCAACACAAATCGATCGTCCAAACCAGCGCGATCGCAGATCCCAACCTCTACAGATTCTACAGGATAACACTCAGCCATATAACCTTCAGCCCTGCGGAGTTCCACCAACTTAGTCACCCGTTCTTGCAGCGAACCCGCACCCACTAGCCGCCGATAGTCCGTAGCCTTGCGCTGCCACTGTTTTCGCAGGATAGTAATCACTTGCTCGCGGCCGACGGTTTCCGCCAAAGTATCCAAGAAAGAGACTGCAAAATCGCCGTAACGATTCGGGAATCGATCGCGCCCCAGACTGGTAAGCTCATAAATGTGCTGCGGCCGCCCCATCCCAGCCTGAACCGACTGATACTGAATCAGCCCGTCCGCTTCCAAATCCTTCAAATGACGGCGAATCGCCTGCGGGCTGATATCCAAAGACTCCGCCAACTCAAGAGCCGTCCCCTGCCCCTCCTTGAGCAAATATTCCAGGATGTCTTGTTTCGTGGAAGTCTGCTGAGTAGTCTCCATCATCTTCACAAAAAATTATTAATTTGACTTTGACAATATCACTGTTGTTAATGTAGCTTAAAATATACTAAAGCAACAAATCAGTTGTTTTACTTACCAGAGCAGCCCCCAGAACTGGCCGGGCCCCCGACAGTTCAGCGTCTGCCATCTTTGAGAGACTTATCCAGAACACTCGAAAGCGCAAAATTAATGAGCTCTACAGTCACAACCCTAGTCAACCAGCCCTACAAATACGGTTTTGTCACCGACATCGAGTCAGACACCATCCCCCGCGGCTTGAGCGAAGATGTAGTCCGCCTGATTTCCGCTAAGAAGAACGAACCGGAATTCATGCTGCAATTCCGCCTCAAAGCATACCGGCAGTGGTTGAAAATGACCGAGCCCACCTGGCCCCACGTCAACTATCCCGCGATCGACTACCAACAAATTATCTACTATTCCGCGCCCAAACAAAAGCCCAAAAAGCTCAACAGTTTGGATGAAGTTGACCCGACACTCCTAGAAACCTTCGAGAAACTCGGCATTCCCCTCTCCGAACAAAAGCGGCTCGGAAATGTCGCCGTTGACGCCGTTTTTGACAGCGTTTCAATTGCCACAACCTTTAGAGAAAAACTAGCCAAAGACGGCGTTATATTCTGTTCCATCTCAGAAGCCGTCAAAGATTATCCCGAACTAATAGAAAAATATCTCGGCAGCGTTGTACCAGTCGGCGACAACTTTTTCGCAGCCCTCAACTCAGCGGTATTCAGCGACGGTTCCTTTGTTTACATTCCCAAAGGCGTCAAATGCCCGATGGAATTGTCAACCTATTTCCGCATCAACAACGGAGATTCCGGCCAGTTCGAGCGCACCCTAATTGTTGCAGAAGAAAACAGTTCTGTGTCTTACCTAGAAGGCTGCACCGCGCCGATGTTTGACACCAATCAACTGCACGCCGCCGTAGTGGAATTGGTAACAATGGACAATGCCGACATCAAATACTCGACAGTGCAAAACTGGTACGCCGGCGACGCCAACGGCAAAGGCGGCATTTACAACTTCGTGACGAAACGGGGTTTGTGTCAGGGAGTTAATTCTAAGATTTCTTGGACACAAGTAGAAACCGGTTCCGCAATTACTTGGAAATACCCCAGTTGCGTGTTAGTCGGCGACAACTCGGTAGGCGAATTCTACTCGGTAGCGCTGACAAATAACAAGCAGCAAGCTGACACCGGCACCAAAATGATCCACGTTGGCAAAAATACTCGCAGCACGATTATTTCTAAGGGAATTTCTGCGGGAAATTCATCCAACAGCTATCGCGGCTTGGTGAAAATGGGGCCTAATGCTAAAGGCTCTCGCAATTACTCTCAGTGCGATTCCATGTTGATTGGGGATAACGCTCAAGCGAATACTTTCCCTTATATTCAAGTGCAGAACCACACTGCTAAAGTGGAACACGAAGCTTCTACTTCTAAGATTGGAGAAGAGCAATTGTTCTTCTTCGCACAGCGGGGAATTTCCGCAGAAAATGCTATTTCGATGATGATTAGCGGTTTCTGTAAAGATGTTTTCAATCAGTTACCGATGGAATTTGCGGCGGAAGCTGATAAGCTGTTGAGTCTGAAACTGGAAGGAAGTGTCGGATAATTTTCGCGGCCAAGAAACCCTTCCAGGCCGAGTCCATCGGTGACAACTTAAGCTCCCCGTCCGCCAGGGAATGAATTCCTTGGCTAATAGCTAAACTCCTCTAAACAGGACTAATGAGTTGAAAAATTTTCTTCTCAGTCCTCTTCAGAGGACTTTAGCTTTGAGACAGGGAATTCATTCCCTGGCGGACTATCGGTTTAACGTTAATTGGTCACCAAGGGACAGAGCCTAGGAACGAGAAGAAAAAACTGTAAAGTGCATTGAGGAAAAGGACAAAAATAGATGATTGTAGAAAATAGTCAAGTGGTGCTATCCGTCCGCGATTTAACGGCGAATGTGGAAGATACCCAAATCCTGAAGGGTTTGAATTTGGAAATTAAATCGGGTGAAATTCACGCGATTATGGGCCCGAACGGTTCGGGAAAAAGCACTTTATCCAAGATATTAGCTGGCCATCCTGCTTATACGGTAACGGGCGGAGAAGTTACTTTTTTGGGTCAAAATTTGCTGGAATTACCGCCAGAAGAACGCTCTCTGGCTGGTGTATTCCTAGCGTTCCAATATCCTTTAGAAATTCCCGGCGTTAGCAATCTGGATTTCTTGCGCGTGGCTTACAATTCTCACCGCAAACATCGCGGCTTGGAAGAATTGGATGCTTTTGATTTCCAAGATTTAATCGAGGACAAGCTGGATATTGTCAAGATGAATGATTCTTTTTTAGGCCGCAGCGTAAATGAGGGTTTTTCCGGCGGCGAGAAAAAGCGGAATGAAATTTTGCAAATGGCGTTGTTGGAACCGAAATTAGCTATTTTAGATGAGACTGATTCGGGTTTGGATATCGATGCTCTCAAGATAGTCGCCGGCGGTGTGAATCAGTTGTCAACTGCTGAAAATTCGATGTTGGTGATTACTCACTATCAGCGGTTGCTGAATTACATTATTCCTGATTTTATTCACGTGATGGAAGCGGGCAGAATTATCTTGACTGGCCCGAAAGAGTTGGCGCTGGAATTGGAAGAACGCGGTTATGACTGGGTTGTGGAAGAGGAAGCAGCAGGAGTAGGCGCGCGATGATGATGAATACGCAAGTTGCTAGTAGGGAAATGTTTTTGACTGATTTGGTGAATCAGTGTGAAAAGTTGGGCGCTGCTCATCTCAAAAGTTCTCTTTACGGGTTGGATGATTTGCGCGATATTGCAACTCAATACGTGCTTTCTTCTCATTTTCCGACAGTGAAGGATGAAGAATGGCGTTTTACTGATTTGTCGCCGCTGTTACAAATCCCGTTGCATTTGCCGACCAGCAATCAGTCAGAAATTAAGCTGTCTGATATTACGATGCCTGTGAAACACAAGGCAGATTTACCATTAAGATTGGTCTTTGTCAATGGTTTTTATGCGCCGCATTTATCAACGCTGAATTTGCCGAATTTGCCAATCGACTTTTACGCAGGTAATCTATCCAATGTACCCGAAAAATATCAAGGGCGCATCAGCGATGTTTTGAGCAAGCACAGACAGCAAACCGAAGTGTTTACGGCGCTGAATACTGCGGGTTTGGCTGATTCTGCGGTGGTGTTCGTGCCGGCCAATATGTCGATCGACCTTCCGATTCACTTGCTGTTCCTGACAGCGCCCGGTGCATCTCCCACGATGTCCCAGCCGCACTGCTTAATTATAGCTGAGCCTGGAAGCAGCATCACGCTGGTTGAGGATTACGCAACTATCGGTAATGTCGCTGCATTTACGAATGCTGTAACCGATGTTGTTGTCGGCGAAAACGCCACTGTTAATCACGTTCGGCTGCAGCGGGAAGGTGGAGAGGTTGTTCATATCGGCAAAAGTGCGATCGAGCAATCTCGTAATAGCCGTTACACTTGCCATGCTATCAGCTTGGGAGGCAAAATATCGCGGCACAATTTAGAAGTTTTTCAGCGCGGCGAAGCCACTGAAACAACTTTAAACGGTTTAAGCGTAGCCTTTGGGGAACAGTTGACGGACACTCACAGTTTAATCGATTTTAATCACCCTCACGGTACAAGCCGCCAATTGCACAAGTGCATTGTCGGCAACAAAGCTCGCGCTGTATTTAACGGCAAAGTTTTCGTTCGTAAAGCCGCACAATTGACAGATGCCGGACAATTGAGCCGGAATTTGTTGCTGTCGCCGAGAGCCCGCGTAGATACCAAACCGCAGTTAGAAATTGTAGCTGACAACGTTAAATGTTCCCACGGTGCAACTGTCAGTCAATTAGAAGATGATGAACTTTTCTACTTGCAAAGTCGCGGTTTGGATTTAGAAAGAAGCCGCTATTTGCTGATTGATGCTTTTGCGGCGGAAATGCTCAATCAATTACCGATTCTGGGCGTGGCGAAAATGCTTTCTACCTGTGTGGCTATCCAAGGATAAAAGAATCACCCAGAGGCTAGAAGGCTGTTCCAAAAACATTAAATGTTCTTGTGGGGTGGGCTTCTAGCCCGCCCAAAATCAGCAACAACCGCGCCCAAATCATTATTACCTTCTGACATTTATGACACTTATTCAAGAAAAAACACTTGCATCAAAAGTGCGTGGCGACTTCCCAATTTTGAATGAAAAAGTCAACGGTAAACCGCTAGTTTATTTAGACAATGCAGCTACTTCTCAAAAACCTCTAGCTGTCATCAATGCTTGGCGCGACTACTACGAGAAATACAATTCTAACGTCCACCGGGGAGCTCACACTCTCAGCGCCAAAGCGACTGATGCTTACGAAGCTGCTAGAGACAAAGTTGCGGCTTTTGTGAATGCGGCGTCGCGGCAAGAAATTGTCTATACTCGCAACGCCACCGAAGCGATTAATTTGGTTGCTTATTCTTGGGGCTTGAGCAATCTGCAAGCTGGAGATGAAATTATTCTGTCAGTGATGGAACACCACAGCAATCTCGTTCCCTGGCAAATGATTGCTCAAAGAACTGGTGCGGTACTGAAGTTTGTCGAGTTAACGGAAACTAACGAGTTTGACTTAGAACAGTTTAAAACGCTGATTTCCCATAAAACTAAATTGGTGTCAACCGTTCACGTTTCTAATACTTTAGGCTGCATTAGTCCTGTCAAAGAAATCTGCAAAATTGCCCACAGTTTCGGTGCAAGAGTTTTAATTGATGCTTGCCAAAGCGTGCCGCACATGATAGTAGACGTGCAAGCAATAGATTGCGATTGGCTGGTTGCTTCCGGTCACAAAATGTGCGCTCCCACAGGCATCGGTTTTCTGTACGGTAAACTGGACTTGCTGAGAGAAATGCCTCCGTTTTTCGGCGGCGGCGAGATGATTGCTGACGTGTTTCTCGATTATTCCACCTATGCCGATTTGCCGCACAAATTTGAAGCCGGCACGCCTGCAATCGGCGAGGCGATCGCCCTTGGTGCAGCAATCGATTATCTTAGTAACATTGGCATGGATAAGATTCACGCTTGCGAAGCTGAATTGACGGCTTATCTGTTCCAACAATTGCGGCAAATTCCCGAAATCAAAATTTACGGGCCGCAGCCAGACAGCAACGGCGAAGGTAGGGCAGCTTTGGCGGCATTTACTGCGGGAGAAATTCACCCTCAAGACTTGTCTACCATGTTAGATCAGGAAGGAGTCGCGATTCGTTCCGGGCATCACTGCACGCAAGCTTTGCACCGCTATTTGAACGTTTCATCTACTGCCAGAGCGAGTTTGTATTTTTACAATACTCGCGAGGAGATTGATGTGTTTGTCAAAGCGTTGAAAGAGACGATCGACTTTTTTGGTGGGATTATGGGATAATTTGGCGAGGTGGGCATTTGCCCACCTTGTTAGAACATCGTTTGCCTTGGCCGAGCGGAATATCTCGTGAAAATAGTTGAGTATTATAGTTTAATAATACAACTACTAAAAAACATGAATCAATATCCTATTATCCTCTTGCCCGACCCTGTTATTCAAGCTCTGGATGCAGTTCCATTTACATGGAAATTTAGTGAGCCAAAACCTTTACCTCCTAGTTATAAGCCCCAACCAATTGATGTATTTTTGTTTTTTTATAAATCTCTCCCATTAATTATTCCTTTTGCAACTATTTCTCTGATTGCCAGTAGGAATATTATCATCACTGTCTATATTTCTCTAGGGGGGATTTTTGTTACTGCCTTGAACTTCTGGCAACAACAAATGTCTTACTTACGAACACTTAATCAATACAAGCAACAAATGCGCGATTATAAAGATTTGTTAGGAGAATGGCAAAAGCGTGAGATTCAGCATAAACGGCAGATAGCAGAATCCCAAAAACCTGAAAAAATAAAACAGTATCGCTATCAGATAATTAAAGATATTATCATAAAAACCGTCCCTCCTGAAGGGAGAATTGTCAGTACAAAGTCTCAGTGGCTTGAAAGTAAATTTTATAAGAACTTACAGCAATTATTCCCAGATAAAATTAATAACAATTTAATCATCCAAAAATCCCATTCCTATCAACCTTACTGTATTGAAATTTCTTATTTTGATAAGTTAACCAATTTACGTATTGATATAACAATTGATAAACCTTATCACTATGAAAGCGGTGAGCCTAAAAATTACGAAGTGCTTGTCCAAGAAAATGAGCGCCATCAACTTTTTTTAGAAAAAGGATGGATAGTCATTAGATTTGCTGAGGAGCAAGTAGTCTGTTGGCCACAAAGCTGTTGTCGGGTAATAGCCGAAGTAATCAATCAAATAATAGGTACACCAATTCCCGAGGAATTGACAACTCTAGAAACTTTACGACCTATCCAGCAATGGAATGAATTTGAAGCACGACAAATGGCACAGGAGCGCTATAGAGATAATTATTTAATTTAGCGCTCGCCCTTTTTTTGACCGCAGATGAAGGCAGATGAACACGGATGAACGCGGATGAAGAAGAGAGTGAGCGCACCCCAAATATAATCAGGTGATAATGTTTGTGTTAAACCTATCAGCAGAAAATTGGGTTGGCAACCAGGATGAAGGTGATTTAATACAAAGTCCTAATTGGAGCCCAATAGAACAAGGTATCCGCGATTTAAATGTGACAACTAAAAATTTAGTTACCTTGGGTGCAGATGACGAGTGTTATATGAGCATTGGCGGAGGTGAATCCGGCAAATATATTGTTAACGTAACTTTTGATAACGTTAGGTTCCCTAATTTAGTATATCCATCCAAACTCGATGCAATAGAAAAGCTAGTTGTCGGCGGACAAGAAGGTAATTATTCCGCCAGAATGTGTGTAAATTTAGAGACGCGGTTGTTGGCAGATAAAACATTTACAGCATCAGGAAAACTCGATATTTCACTGTCTTGGGAAGAAGCGAAAGCATTAGTAATGCTGTAATAAAACAATATTTCGCTGTCTTGGGAAGAAGAGAAAGCATTAGTAATGCTGTAATAAAACAATATTTACCACAATCTAAGTGAAGTGCGATCGCCCTTTATTCATTAGATGTATTGTGCGACAGGCGTCCCACCTGTCATTCATCAGTGAGAAGAAAGTGAAGGATGCGATATCAGCAATTACGTACAGACTCTATATCTAGGGTGAACACTGACGACAGTAACCCTACATATAGTGTAAAAGTTAAATTATTTAGTAAGTCCTGAATCTATTTTTTGTTGTAGTATATTTAGTTAGATATTGTGTAACTTACAGAGGTTAACAATGAAACCTTCAGAACCGGAATCAGTACAATCTAGCTTCTTTGATGAAACCTACCGCCAAAATTCAGATCCTTGGCGATACACGTCTAGCTTTTATGAAACCAGTAAATTCAGAACAACGATCAGATGCTTGCCCAAAGTCCGATTCAAAAATGCTTTTGAAATCGGATGTGCTATCGGCGTCCTCACCCAGAAACTTGCCAAAAAATGTGACAGATTGCTTTCAGTAGATTATTCTGAAGTAGGATTACAAGAAGCGCGCAAACGCTGCCACGATCTTCCACAGGTTCGCTTTCAGCAGATGCAAATACCCCAACAGTTTCCAACTGAGAATTTCGATTTCATTTTATTCTCAGAAGTGGGTTATTATTTGAGCAAAAATGACCTCCAGGCAACCAAGGAAAAAATCATTAACCAATTACTTCCTGGCGGTTATCTTTTGATGGTTCACTTTCGGTATCCAGTGGAAAGTTTTATCTTGAATGGCGAGATTGTTCACGATACCTTCCTCCACGATTCTGCACAGTTTTTGAAGCATCTTGGTGACCCCCGCAAACGTTTTTTGATGCTAGATTTAGCGCGCCATCACAAACGCTATCGGATGGATTTGTTTCAGCGGTTGTAAATGATACCAGCCGATAATTTTCCCGAGAGTGCATCTACAATTAGTTCGGGATCACCCTTTATTTCTTTGCCTTTATCTGTCAATAATATCAAGCCCGCGTCAATAATTATAATTAATTAAGTTTGTACTGAGGACGAATGGGATCAAAAGTCTGCGCCGATAGATATCTCACACTATTATTGTGAGTGATTGACCAGACTTGATATAAATCAAAGAGCGCTCGCCTTGTTAATTACGAACATCACAAAAGAGCGATCGCCCTCAATGACGCCATTCACTCCTCCATTAATACTCCCTAATTTCAGGATGTATAAATTGATAACCAGCCGCCTTAATTTTTTGATTCGACACCCTCGCATTATAAGGCCGCACGCTGGTAACAGATTTATCCCAAGAAGCTGGCGGCAAATTGTGAGTTTCAAAAATACGATCGAGCAATTCACCACTCGATAGCGACACATCCCCGACTAAATTGTAAATTCCCTGCAATCGATTTTCCAAAGCAAACGTTAACCCCCCAACAATATCATCCCGATGCACCCAATTAGTAGCATCTTCCCCCCTACCTGGACGAGTGCTCCCAGCCCAACCTCCAAAGATTTTAACTAATTCTCGCCCTGGCCCATAAATTCCTCCCAAACGGAGAATGCAGACTTGAAGATGGGGACTAGATGCTGCTAATAAAACCCGTTCTGTTTCTGCGAGAATTTCACCGTTTGGATTAGCCGGCGCGACAGGTGAATCTTCATCTACTAATTCACCTTGGCGATCGCCATACACAGAATAAGTACCCGTATAAATAACCTGCTTTACTGTCGGTATGTGCTGTAAAACCGATACTACAGTTGTCGCAGTCTCTAAATAACTCTCCCGATAAGCCTGAGAATTTGGAGCACCTACGCACAGCATAACAGCATCTTGTTCTTGCAATACAGCCGTCATTGCCTCTTTGTCATTTCCTTTGAGCACGGCTACCCGCTGGGCGATACCCTCCAACTCAACTACTCGCGTCGCCGTCGTAGTTGTCGCCGTCACGGTACAATCAGATTTGCCGCGTAAATGTTTGGCTGTCGCAGTACCCACATAGCCACAGCCGACGATCGCAACTTTCATAAAAAATTCTCCTTTGTTTCATACTCTCTAAAATTATTGCCGATTTCTGAAATCATGGCGCGCTGAGTTTTGTGGTAAAATGCAAAGCATCGTTATCAATCGGAGTAGCATCGTGTCCGAGAGAGATATTTTTGCCACATCCTCAGAAAGCGAACTTTTAGCTTTTTATGGTGCTTTGTTTGCGATCGCAGCCGCCGATGGTTCCGTTGATATTGACGAACTAGATTTGTTGTTTAAAACCATAAATTTAGACAAATTTTCTGACTCTGCAAAGGCTCAAATCCAATCCTACACAGCCCGTCCCCCATCACTCAGCGACTGTTTGCAAACACTCAGCAAGTCAGAAGAAGCGCTGCGTTTGGGAGTCATGTATTTTTTAATTAACATTGCTGGGGCAAATAAGACGCTGCATCCCGGAGAAAGTGAGGCGATCCAATCCGCCAAAAAACTGCTCGCGGTTTCCGACTTGCAAATCCAAGCCATGCAGGAATTCCTCGCAGATATGAAACAACTACGGGATGCCGCCCCTAATAAAAATCAGGCATCAGCATCCTTCAATTCGGCTGTTTCCCAGCTTAAAACTAAGGGCATTCCTCTCGATTTGATCGACCGGAAAGGAACCACAACAAACCTCAGCAACCCCAAAATCAACTATTCAGATGAAAGTTTTTGGACTAAACTTAAAAACTTTGCTTTAACCGCAGGAAGAGAAGTAGTTGAAAAAGCTTTGATTCTCTACTATACGGCTCAGAATCCAAATGTGCCTGCTTGGGCAAAAGGAGTTGTACTTGGAGCTTTGACCTATTTTATATCTCCTGTTGATGCCATTCCCGATATATTAGTCGGCATCGGATTTACCGACGATTTGGGAGTATTGCTGGCGGCAATAGCTACTGTGTCAGTATACATTAATGCTGATACTAAAGAACAAGCCAAACAAAAAATGAAAGATTGGTTTGGCTAATAATATTATGTCCGGTGGAGCGTTTTGTTTCCGTCGGCATCCGCATAATATAATCGGAATAATATAGGAGTTGTCAATCGGATAAAAGACAGGACACGACACTGCCGTGTCCCTACCCAATATCTGTAATTCACTCAACTGAAAACTTGATTATTGTGGATTCTCAGTCTTTAATCGGCTTACCATCTCGATTGACAATACGGCTTTCACCATCCTTAGCCGTGACATTTTCATAAACCCCTTCATCCCGCTTCACGTACTTGCTGAAACCCGAATTTTTATAATCGGTGTCGGATGTCGGCTTCATCAACCTCGGAGCGCTCAGCAGCCGGCGTACCGGAGCATCTGCGGGAGTCTCCCCTGGTTCGCACTTAGCCAACTCGCACAGTTGACCCCAAGTGGAAACTTCCAGGTTCATGCTGTGCCAAACTTCTAACTGCTGGTTGTTTTCGGGACACAAATAATCGTATACAGGCATACTAAGAATCTCGTTTGCAACTACTAAAATTACTAATTGCACGGTTATTGAGAATATTATAGCTCAACATTACTAATAATTCAACCCTAAAAATCAAACTTTACTATTTTTAACGGTTGTTGAAACCTTAAATCAGCTATATTATTAACCCTGTGTGCTTGCTCCCGGATGCGATCGAGACAAAGCTCAAAAGTACCCTGAAATCCTCTGACTCGATCCAACGATCGCACGATCGACGCCTAGCAAATGCCCGCAAGACTTCCGTGGATGCCGTCAAAGGATTGATCATCATTTTCAGACTGTACGCAAATCACAGATTCTAAGTTTCAATTTTATTTATTTACTCACCAGCGAGGATTTACCGATGAGCGATTTCAAAGTTACGCCAGAAGTAGAGCTGAACACAGCTCAAATGTTAGAGCGATACGAACTGCAAGATGAGACAAATCTGCGGCGTTGGGCAAAACTGCACGGCATCAACAGCACTCGCGGTTTCTTCTATCCGAGTGAAGTAGATTTGATGGATCACGCTCACCACCATCTTTACAATTTGGGAATGAGCATTGCTGACTACCAAAGTCTTTTAGATCGGCGCCGCAGCCATTCCCAGACATCAGGCGACCAAAATAAAACAGTAGCAAGTCAAGTTGCTGACGAAGCATACGATGCCATAGAAACCCTGACAGATCAGTATGCTGAAGCTATTGATTTAATGGGAGAACGTATAGCAGACCATTTCATAGATGAACTCGATTTATCTGTGATGCGACACCTTTCTCAAAAAGTCAAAGACCGCCGCACTCTCAACGGTCAAACTAAAAAGCCTAACCGTTTTCTCCAAGTGATTAAAGCCGTGTTGCAACCGAGCAGCGAAAATACGCTTTTGATTCCCAAAAAAGAGAATGACTCTAGTTTAGAATTAGAACAGCATCATCGGCTCGGCTAGTCGCCGATTTTTTTGAAAGACTAAGAGACTTTTTGTTCAATTTACTGGTCAAATTTACTGAAAAGCCGACCCTAACCCTCCCCTTGTCAAGGGGAGGGAGCAAAAGTCATATTTTTTATATTATGAAGCGGAATTGAAGACAATACATTGAGGTTTCCCAGAAGTATAAATTACTTTTCAACTAATGTTGGGTTTCGCAACTCAACCTAACCTAATATAACTAGGGACAGATGGCGCGATCGCCAAAATTAGAGATAATATCTGCTGAATTGAACCTGTCAACCTCGCCCAAGGTAAAAAAATGATTAAATCCTGGATGGTAATTGGAGGCGTCGCCTTTGTAGTAGCTTTAGCTGCTAACATAATCGCGCCCAGCGACATCCAATGGTTCAACCGCTTGCAGCGTCCGAGATGGCTAGTATTTGAAAAAGCAATTCCCCTAATTTGGACAGTAATTTTTATTTGTGCAGCTTGGTCAGCAGTGATTGTGTGGGAAAAAGAACCAGGAACTCAGGAGACTTGGCTGAGAATGGGTTTGTACCTGCTTTTAGAAATAGTAACTATATCTTACACCTCGGTTATGTGCAAAGTTAGGAGCCTAAAAGTCGGCACCATAATCGGCGGAACGGGGGCTATTTTAAGCGTTATCCTCGCTTTAACGGTGTTGCCAGTTTCGGAGCCGGCCGCCCTGTTATTGCTGCCTTACATACTTTGGAGTCCGATCGGCACTTACACCACTTGGGCAATGATGCACCTCAATCCGGCGGATGTTTAGGATCTGGAATTAGTCCTTTTAGTGGGATGGCAAGCATCGGGAAAAAGCACTGTTTTTCGGTAGTCTCTAGCTGCAACGCAGGTTTGAGTCAGCAAAGACTTGATGCCAAATAATTGTACAGTTGCACAACTGGAAGCTTATGATATCGGTAGCCCAAGCTGCATGAACCAAGTGTGCTTGTCTATGTAACCGCGTTGAAAATGGATTTTGCCATCAACAATATGAAAGAAGCCACAGCCTTTTAGCGTAAAACTTTTGCCAGTTGGTAGGTTGCCACCAAACTCACCTAGAAATGTTCCGCCACCAGTCCACTCGACGATCGCCCACTCGCCATCCTCAAACAGATTCTCAACGTGCGTGTAATTGTCTGGAAAGGCTTGGAAGAAAATAACAAAACTCTCAAGCAATGCCTCACGACCGTTTAGAGGATCGCCAAAGGCAACTTGATGGTTCTCTGCATCGTCGTGATAAAGCTCGATCAGGGCGTGAGGGTCACGAGCGTTATAAGCAGAAACCCAGTCTTGAAGAACTTGCTTGGGCGTTTTCATCTTTGGTTCTCTAATACAGATAAGTAAAGATATTAGTTAGCACCTTCTCACTCTCAAATTTACCGACTCGGAGGGCTGCTCGGAGGCTCAGTTTCCGGGGGATCGGGAGGGGGAGATTCAGCATCGGGAGGATTCAGCGACTCCTCCCAAACTTTGATTTGCGATCGAGCTTGCTCAAAAGCCCGAGTACCCGAGGGAATTTTCTTCAAAGTCGCGATCGCCCCAGCCAGATCCGACGACGACTCTTCCACACCAAGCGCCAAAATTCGCTGGCTCCACTCATCAATCGCCTCACTCGCCTGCCACCGAAGCGAACTCGACTCCGGCACCTGAAGAGCCAGCCCAATTGCCGTTTGCAGAGCCTCCGCAGTCCCCGCTCGGGCAGCCTGACGGGCGTTCTCCAAACCTTGCTCGCCCTGAAATTGAGCCTCCCAAGTCCGAATGTTCGATCGAGCTTCCTCATAAAGCACCCGTCCCGATCGAATCCGGCGGGCCATCTCAATTGCCCCCGCCAAATTGCCGCTCGCCGCTAGCTGCTGAGCTCTATCCAAAAACGGCTGGTCAACAAGCCGCTGTCTCCTCTCGATCCAAGCTTGAATTTTGGTTTGAGCTTCCACGTAAAGCGCCCTACCTCTAGCGATCCGAGAAGCTTGAGCAACGGCCGCTTCCAGAGCATTCGGATCGCCTGTACTTGCCAAATCGTTCGCTCTTTGCAAATACGGACTGTCTTCCAGCAGCTCGATTTGACGGCTCAAGGTGCTAATTTGACTGCGAGCTTCCGAAGCGCGGGGATTTGATTCCGGGACTGTTTGCAATTGCGCGATCGCAGCCCTCAAATCATTTACCCCACCAGGCGCCGCCAGCCTGCTTGCCAAATCCAAAACTTTCACATCAGCCATTTCTTGTTGCCAGCGGCCGACTAAATCTTGAGCTTGTTTGTATAAAGGGCGGCCGGACTTCAACTTTTGAGCAATCTCGATCGCCTTGGAGAAACCCTCAACAGAGCCAGTCAAAGCCTGAGAAGTAGCATTCGCCAACTCATTAAAATCCTGTACTTGTTCCCTTAAATTTGCCGACTCTGGAATCTTGTTAGCGATCGCCATCGCCTCCTGCCAATCCCCTGCTTGCAAGCGTTTTTGGGCGATATCCAGAATTTTCTTGCTAAATTCCGCGATTGCCTTATTGGCAGCTTGATACAAATAACTGTTTTGACCAATTCCCTGAGCCAGCTTAATCCCCGTCACCAGATTGTCGAGACCTCCCTCGGAGGCAGTATTCCGGGCTTTTAGCAACTTATTGCCCTCAGCCCGAGTCGTCTGAATTAGCTTAGTCAATTCCTCGTACTTAGCCGATTCCCAGAAAGTATTTCCCAAATCCAAAAGCAGAGTAGCTTGGCTGAAAGCCAGCGTCCACTCTTCCTGGCGCAAGTGGTCTTCAGCCGTGCGGTAAATTTTCTCTGCATCGCTCCATATCGACTGCCACTTTTCAATCTGCTTTTCCATCTTCGGGTAAGCGGGAACGTTTTTAGGCACCTTGCGAGCGAGCGCAATCGCCTCATCCAGCTTTCCTTCTTGGAAACTAGCATTTCCCAGCCTAAGAATATCCTCCGACCACCGATCGATTTGAGTGTTAATTCTCGGCCGCAGGGGATGGTTTTGTGGCAAAGCATTCACTAATTCGATCGCCCTGAGCAAATCATCCGCCGTCCGCTTGCTTGCTGCTTCTTGAGCACAAAAAAAGCGATCGTTAGCAGAAGCCGTTGGCCAAAAAATCTTTGAGCAATTGGACTGCGAGGTCAGGTTGAGTAAAGACGCAATTGCCACAAACCCCATGCCCACCGATAGCATCAAACTCAGCGCCAGCCAAAACTGCCACTTATTCGACCAGTTCCGCCAAAACGGATTGTGTGTCCCCGGCGGCTGCGAGTTTTCCCCAGACAAATTCGGCGGTAGTTCCAGATGCCCTCCCGGCAGTTTTCCCGAAGTAACCAACTCTCGGAGCTCTTTAAGTCGTTCAGCCCGGTTTTTCCTTGCTGGTAAGCGCACCAGCGACGAAGTATCCTTTGTTGACTCCAAGGATTCTGATGCAGACCAACGGCCTGGTATTTTGCGATCTTGACTCATATCCTCACCACAAACAGCAACCAGCCAGCGTTAGTTATTTAAAAACTGCGAGCGCTGCTATCAACTGCTCTATAAAATGTATTCATCACTTTTACATACTCCCGTCGGCCCTAGACTGCAAGAGCCGATCGCCAAACCGCCAAAATCTAAATTTTGTGATTAGGTAATTGATAATGCGTAATTGGCAATTGGTCAAGGCCATCATCCCTAACTCGCACTCAATAGAGCCAATTACACATTATCGTCTCAAGAACCGGAGTTTGAGCGCAAATCGCCGATCAGTTCCGCAAGTTGGTCGCTATTAGCTTTGTAAACCTCGTTGCAGAAATGGCACGTAGCCTCAGCCCCCCCATCTTTTTCAATCATGTCTTGGAGTTCGGCTTCGCCCAACATTTTCAAAGCTCCCAAAACTCTATCGAACGAACAGCCACAGTCAAAGCGCACCATCTGAGTTTCCGGGAAAATTTCCAGGCCCATATCTCCCAGTAACTCTTCGAGAATCTGGTGCAGCGTTTTGCCCGATCGCAGCAGGGGCGTAAAGCCCGACAATTGAGCAACTCTAGATTCTAAAGTTTGCACTAATTTTTCGTCCGTTGCCGCCTTCGGCAGAACCTGCAACAGCACACCCCCAGACGCTTCTACCCCGCCCGCCCCTACAAACACCCCCAAAACTAGAGCCGAAGGCGTTTGCTCCGAGGTTGCCAAATAGTGAGTCAGATCGTCGCCAATTTCGCCGGAAACCAATTCCACCGTACTTGAATAAGGGAATCCGTATCCAACGTCCCGCACCACGTACAAATACCCGTCACCTATTGCCCCGCCAACGTCGAGTTTGCCTTGAGCATTGGGCGGCAATTCCACTTCGGGATTCTCCACATAACCTCGAACTGTTCCATCGAGTCCCGCATCAATCAGAAGCCCGCCCAGCGGCCCATCTCCTTTGATGCGAATGTTGACTCTCGATTCGGGCCGTTTCATGCTGGAGGCGAGTAACAGCCCTGCCGACATTGTGCGGCCGAGGGCCGCTGTAGCCACGTAGGAGAGCTTGTGCCGCTGTCTTGCTTCTTCGGTGAGGCGGGTGGAAATGACGCCTACAGCGCGAATTCCGCCCTCTGCGGCTGTAGCGCGAATTAATTGATCGGCCATGAAAAACCTTACTTTGTCTTTTGATACCTTCTTGAACTATTTTAGAAGTTCTTGAAGGTTGTGGCAGCAGATAGCAGCAGTTGACTCGGCGGGCCTGGGAGTGCGATCGAACTTCAGAACTCGCCTCTGTTTTTTATAAAACCTCGATCAACCAACTATTTATTAACCAATACTCTGATTGATTCTTCCACTTAAATATTTATTTAATATGCCCGCAATAACGACTGCATTTATTTTCCATCATCTACCCGGTTATCAGTCCTTTTATAACAACTAACAACTACTGACTAATGACTAACAACTCCTGACTAACAACTAAAGCTTATCGTAAGGATTCAGGTCACTGAACTCCTTGCTGGGCAAAGACTTTAGATCTGGAGCTTGATGCTAAATAAATCTCTATTCTCAATAAAAGACCAAAAATGACAGTTTTTCGTCCTTTATTGACAATCAACCACGAAAGGCAAAAACCCTTATTTTGCCCTACAACCCTTGCCAGACAAGCGTTGGAGCCGCAAGTTTTTAGACCTGAATCCTTACAGCTTATCTTGGCGCTAACCAGACGATTACCAAACCTTTACCTTGGCCGGCTAGAGTGAGATGCGTAGGTCTAAGACCGATGTTTTTTAGCTGGAAATAAGGGATATGCCACCAACATCCAAAGCACTTTTAGCGGAAGTCCAGCATAACACAGGAGCGAGCCGAAACTTGCATTTCTATGCCAAGGGCGAAACCATTCCTATGATGTCGCACGGTCTTTGGCGAGTCTGTCAAGGTCTAGCACAACTAAGCACGCTTTATCCAACCGGGGAAGAAGGACTGTTGGGTTGGGTTGGGCCTTCGATGTGCTTCGGTTTGTGGTTGACAAGCTTGCAGACTTACCGAGCTACGGCGACATCAGATATTTATTTGATGTGGTATTCTATGGTGGAAATCGAAGCTTCTCCTCAATTGTCTCACGAGTTGCTGCCTCAAATGGTACGGCGGCTGCGGCAAATGGAAGCAATTTTAGCGATCGCCGGACAGCGGCGAGTAGATGACCGTTTGTATCAGCTACTGCTATTATTGCAACAGGAATTCGGTCAGCCTGTGGTTGAGGGAACTCGTTTGAATATTCGCTTGACACATCAAGATATTGCTAATGCGATTTGCACGACGCGGGTAACAGTAACGCGAATGCTGGGAAAATTGCAGCAGCAAGGGTTAATCAGTCGAGATGGCGATCGGCATTTAATTCTTAACAAAGATGTTTTTGCGTCCACATCGGATTTGTTTGGCTGCAACCCTCAAGCAGTGTAGCAAGCGCCGAAAAAAATCTTATTCTGCTTCGCCAATCAGCGTAAACGCCGCCCAATCTTGGGGATTTGGGTGCATCTTCATTGTCATCAGCATCGCTTGCCGCAAAGCTTGAGCTTTATTCGAGTTTTTCTGTAACTGGCGATAGAATTCTGCCATTAATTCCGCTGTCGGCTCATCGGGCACTAACCACAGAGAAACGATAATACTGGAAACACCAGCACTAATTAAAGCACGAGATAATCCAAGCACACCATCACCTGTGAGTTTTCCTCGGCCAGTATTGCAAGCACTTAATACCACTAATTCAGCATTTAATTTTAAATCCAAGATTTCGCTCGAAGTCAGCAACCCATCATCATTTCCTGATGGAGCAAGGGCAATCGCTCCCGGTAAATCTCGTCTCTTCACTTCATTGAGTAATCCGTGAGTTGCCAGATGAATAATTCGGGCTTTTAGCATCTGTTGAACAACCGATGCTTTAGTCGCTTGAGAGCCTGTAATCGGTTTAGTATTAAGAATTTGGGCAATTGTAATTGCTTCCCGTTCGCTGCCCGGTAAGGGATCTAATTGGCGCGGCGGTGTGCCAATTTTGGGCATAATTGGATTGCCTACAACTAAGTTATCCTGGAGAGAAAGTTGTCGGACTTTTTGCCGTGATTGGCGGGTTAACTGCAAAATTTGAATGGCGGGAGCAGTGAGGATGGTATGTTTTTCAATCAAATATTGACCTGTCGGATCTTGTAAGGCGACAAAGGGAACTAAAAACAGGGATTGATGGGGAATGAAGATGATAGGAGCATTCGGGTCAGTAGGTAAAAGATCGGCAATGGGTTGAATGAGTAGTTGATAACTTTGCTGTAATTTGGGGTAGATTATCCGAGAATTAGCAGTAATAGAAGCAGGGGGATTAGCTGTTTGTTTATTGGGAGTGTCCCCCGCCGATACACCCAGAGCCTCGCGAGTGCCGCGAATCATCTCAGCGATGGCGGTATCTCGATCATTTAATCCTCTCGTCCCCAGAGCAGCAGATACTCTTGCCCCTTCGGTGACTTCGGGTAGATTGATGTTAAGAGATTTGAGGTCAACGAAGCGAAAGGTAATTTCACCAGTCGGCTTGATGACCCAAATATAAAGGGCTTGATTCCCAATAGTTGAATACTCGACGAGGGTAGCGTTTTGCTCTTTAGCGATTTGTTGAATTTGCTGGATATTGGGCGGGTTGATAGTAGGTGTGACAGAGGCAGATGGGGCTTGGCGAGATGCCAATAACTCGACAAAAGCTCTGGCTCTACCCCGTTCGGCAATTTCTAAAGCGTCATTAGTTTTTTTCTGAGCAATGAAGACTTTTTGTAAAATGCCGTAGACCCTAGTTTGAGTTTCAAATATTGACACTTTATTGGCATCGTCTAATCCAGCACGGAGAGATTCCCAAACTTTAATACTATCAAGTAGGGTTTTCTCTGCTGCTGCGAGATTGCCAGATTTGGAGAGAGCAAGTCCTAGATTGTTGAGAGCCCCCCCCTCGTTTAGGCGGTCTTTTATTTCTCGCGCGATCGCCACCCACTGTTGAGCGTACTCGATCGCTTTGGCGTAGTCGCCGAGGGAATCGTAAGCAATTCCCAGATTTCCCAGAGATGTCCCCTCGCTTTGGCGGTCTTTTACTTCTCGCGCGATCGCCAGCGACTGCTGTTGGTAGTCGATGGCTTTGGCGTAGTCGCCAAGGGAAAAGTAAGCACTTCCCAGATTTCCCAGAACCGCCCCCTCACTTTGGCGGTCTTTAATTTCTCGCGCGATCGCCAACCACTGCTGTTGGTAGTCGATGGCTTTGGCGTAGTTGCCGAGGAAAAAGTAAGCATTTCCCAGATTTCCCAGCGCCGCCCCCTCGCTTTGGCGGTCTTTAATTTCTCGCGCGATCGCCAAGTCCTGCTGAACGTACTCAATGGCTTTGGCGTAGTCGCCGAGGAAATTGTAAGCATTTCCCAGACTTCCCAGAGCTTTCCCTTCACCTTGGCGGTCTTTAATTTCTCGATAAATTATTAGTGCCTGTTGCCAAGACTGCAATGCAGCTTGAAATTGACTAATCTGATACTGCTCAATCCCTTGGTCTAACAGTCGGTCTGCTTCAACTTTCCGCTCAGCTTGCGTTTGAGCCAAGGCCTGAGAATTGAGGATTTTAAATTGAGAATTAGGGATAAACCGAAACTCACCTACAGTCAGCGCCGCTAAGATTGAGATCAGTCCCGACAATCCAATTTTTTGCAGTTTCATAACTTTTGACAGGCCACTGGTTTGAATATCCACTTGACACATCAAGATATTGCTAATGCGATTTGCACGACGCGGTTCAGTTGACTGTTGACTGTTGACCGCACGCGGGGCGACTTCTAACTGGAAGGAAGAGGATTCGAGTAATGAATAGTCTTCTTTTAATTTCTCCCGATCGGGCTTTGGGCTTTAAACCAATTCTGTCTGGTAACAGTAACGCGAATGATGGGAAAATTGCAGCAGCAAGGGTTAATCAGTCGAGATGGCCATCTCGGCATTTAATTCTTAACAAAGGTGTTTTGTATCCGCCTCCGATTTGTTTGGCTGCAACCCTCCAGCAGTATAGCAAGCGACAGCCATTTGCATCTACATAATGCTGTCTAATATTAAAGCTCTCATCGAATTGCATCAGAATTGTCTGTCTTGATTTTCCTCCCCCTATCTACAGCCATACATTTGTAGCCAGAAAAGATATCATTAAGCGGTGCATTTATTTAGGAAAAAACTCAATGGCTAACTCAACTCAAGAAACACCGCAACCAGACAATAAAGAATTAACTGACATTACAGCTAAACCTCAAGAACAACAAGAAGAACCGCCCAATAAGGGTGACGGGCGGAAATAGTCGATCGCCCGGAATGACAGGGCCGTAGAAGGTAAAGAAACCGGGTTTTTTGACTCTTATTGAAGGTTTTAACCAAATATTTTGGTTAAACAACCCGGTTTCTAGCTACCCGCGCTTCAAAGAAATAACTTGACAAATTATTCGGTTTGTGTAGTTGGGTTGTTCGAGCGTAAGTTCGGCTTTCCCGGCTTTCCACGGAGGCCGTTTAAAGAAACCACATCCGCCTCAGAACTCTCCCTCGCCACCCGAATCAGCAACCCCGACAACAACAAACTTGCCAACATCGAAGAACCCCCGTAACTAAAAAACGGCAGCGGCAAACCCGTAGTCGGCAAAACCCCCGTCGCCACCCCAATATTCAGCAGCGACTGTCCCACCATCACCACCATCACCCCAATCGCCACCAACTGACTCTCACTATTTCGAGCCTTCATCGCTACCCTCAACGCCACAGTAGAGTAAGCCGCCAACATCAGCAACAGTGAGAAACCTCCCACCAAACCAAACTCCTCAGCAAACACAGCAAAAATAAAATCGCTGTACTGAATAGGCAAATAAAATAACTTTTGCTGCGACATCCCCAAACCCACACCCCAAACGCCCCCAGAACCCACAGCCAGGAGACTTTGAATCAACTGATAGCCATCTTGCATCGGGTCAGCCCAAGGATTGAGAAAAGACATAATCCGGCGGCGCTGATATTCCCTAAAACTAATACTTAAAACGGCTAAAAGCATTCCTCCCATAGCCGTTGCGCCCAACTGCAAGTAAGGCAAGCCCGCCGCCAAAGCCACCAACCACAAAGTCATCCCGCACAAAGCCGTGGTACTTAAATTCGGCTGCAACAAAATTCCCAACAGCATTGCACCGAAAATTAACAGCCAAGTTAAGCGAACTTTATTCGTCAACCGAGGCCAGTTGCCGAAAATGCGGGCGCTTTGGAGAACAAAAAACGGCTTAATCAACTCAGAAGGTTGAATAATCGGAACCGGGCCCAGAGATATCCAGCGAGTCGCCCCGTTGATTGTGGTTCCCACCCCCGGAACCAAGGTCAGCCACAGTAATCCCAGCAGCAACAAAACGCCTAACTGAGATGTTTTCATGATGTAGCGCAGTGGGGAGTACACCATCAAGTTAAAGCCGGCCAGCCCGATCGCCACTGCGACTAGCTGTCGTTTAAAATAATAAAGGCCGTCTCCAAATTCATAATTTGCAATGGGATAGGAAGCCGAAAACAATGCTGTCAGCCCTACAAACAGCCACAGAAAAGTCAGCCACCTCAGCCACCGGGCCTCAGCGGCCCATTGAGACGCGCTGGGGTCAAAAAATGGAATCAAGCGTCGAATGTCATTAGCCATAGGATTTTAGAATGATCTCAATAAACTCTAACAAAGATGGCTAAAGTACCAGATTGGTTAATTTACGCATTAATCTGTTCGCTATTATATGGTTTGTGGGGATTTTTTGGCAATTTAGCGACTAAATATATTGACTACAAAACTGCTTTTGTTTATGAAGCAATTGGCGCTATTTTAACTACTTTATTTATTATTTTCCACACTAATAATTTTAGTTTTGAGGGAGATGTTAGGGGAATTTTGTTTGCGATGGTAGTTGGCGTTTCTGGCACTGTGGCATCCTTAGTATTTTTTATAGCCCTTGGTAAAGGTGAAGTTGCCAATGTAGTGAGTGTTACTTCTATCTACCCGCTGATTACTATATTATTATCGTCTTTATTCTTGAAAGAGGCTATTACATTACCACAAATGCTTGCTGTTTTGTTAGCCATAATCGCAGTTATACTTTCTGCTTATTGAAATATTTGTCAATAGATTAGATTAACAACGCTGGACATTCTTCCTTTAAAATAACAAACAAAAAAGAGGTCGATGCGACCTCTTACCCCTCTACTAATCCAGCTTCGGCTCTTAAAGCAGGCCTGTATTAGCTCCGGGCTTACCGGTAGCCAGTTGCACTTTAATAATTCTGCCGCCCATTTTCATAATTCTTTGCTGTTCCCGGAACCAGTTGTCGTAAGGAACCAGCTTAGTAAAATAGGTATTTTGCAATTCGCGCTGAGTGCGGATGCGAGTTTGACTGGGGACGCAAGCAGTCACCTTAAACATTCTCATGGGAAACTAACTCCTGAGTAGGTTTACAGATTATTAGATGGATTTTTTAAAGATTGAAGGCAGGGAGTTAGGAGTCAAAACTAGCTCGTTAAAACTCGTCGGGCTTTCTCGACAAGCCTTTGACGGTCTAGCAATCACTCTCAACTTCCCTGACCTCTTTTCAAAGCCAAAGGTAACAAGTCCAAAGTTAAAAGTTAAAAGAGGCAAGAAATAAATGTTATTTCTTCTTCTTTCTTCCTTCTTCCTTCTTCCTTCTTCCTGAGTCTTAGCTCAAGCCAGAGCAGATGTAGTCGAAATAGACGCCCATTTCTTTACCAGCGTCAGAACCGACCAAACCGGCGGTGACTTCTTTCATTGCTTGGATTGCTTGTACGGTAGAACCGATGGGCACGCCCAAGGAGTTGTAGGTTTCTTTCAAACCGTTGAGCACGCGCTCATCGAGGATGGAAGGGTCGCCAGCTAGCATAGCGTAGGTGGCATAGCGCAGGTAGTAGTCCAAGTCGCGGATGCAAGCTGCATAACGACGAGTGGTGTACATATTGCCGCCGGGACGAGTTACATCAGAGTACAACAGAGACTTAGCAACTGCTTCTTTGACGATTGTGGCTGCATTGGCGCTGATGGCTGTAGCGGCGCGGACGCGCAGTTCGCCAGAAGCAAAGTAGTTCTTGAGCTTGTCTAGAGCGCTGATGTCCAGGTACTTACCTTGAACGTCAGAGGAATTGATAACGGCGGTAATTGCGTCTTGCATGGTTGTCTTGTTTCCTAGAAAGTGGCTGAGTCAGTCCAATTTTGGAGCTAGAATTTGGAATTTGGGATTTGGGATTTGAGATTTTTAACTGGCTGGTTATTTGCAAAAGCTTTTAACTTGTTGCCGGCAACCCCCAATTTTTCAATCTAAAATCGAAAACCTAAAATCAAAATTCCTTACTGCATCGCACCGATAACGTAGTCGAAGTAAGAGGAAGCTTCGGAAGCATCTTCTCCCGACAGCAGCGAGCTTGCTGCATTTTTCATAGCACGAACGCCTTCGGCGACGGCTTCAATCGGGGTGCCGAGAGATTTGTACATTTCGCGGACGCCGACAATACCGATTTCTTCGATCGGAGTAATGTCGCCAGCTACGATTCCGTAGGTAATCAAACGCAGGTAGTAGTCCATGTCGCGCAAGCAAGTTGCGGTCATTTCTTCGCCGTAAGCGTTGCCGCCGGGAGAAACAATATCAGGGCGCTTTTGGAAAAGTTGGTCGCCTGCTTGCTTGACGATGCGTTCGCGGGATTCGCTCAAAATTTGGGCGATGCGGACGCGGCGTTCACCAGAGGTGACAAAGCTCTTGATCCGATCTAATTCACCTGGGCTCAAGTAGCGAGCTTCGGCGTCTGCGTTGACGATTGATTTGGTGACGATACTCATCTTGTGTGTACCCGCTGGATATTTTGCTATATGAACTGCTCTGCGCTGAGCTAGCGAAGGCGGGCGCTTGCGTCCCGTATCTTTCCTGCTCAGGCAGGAGCTTTGACGGGGAAGGCTGGACTTTCCACAATCAGCAACTGTTGAAGTTGTTGGGGGGTGACTGCCTTCGGTGCTTAACGGCGCTGGTTCTTCACGCCGGTGCGCTTGTGAGTGCTCGCACTAAGCCTGTCGCTTACAATACCATAAATGACTGATGCGATCTTTAATTTATGATCAAGATTGCAGCAGGCCACTTAGTGGCGATCGAGTGACTGTCGGGCAGTTAGTAAGGATATTGCTTCTCTGACACAACTACCTCTCGCAAGTATTTTGAGGCATTATGTTCACATTCTGAGTGTTACTGTAATAGTTTGTAACATTCTTTTTCATATTTGGGCCCTCGCTTGGGTGTTCTCGGTTAAAATTTCACAGTTAAAAAATTGCTAAAATTATCTCGCAGCAATGCTTACAGGCGATCGAGCATTGAGCTGGAATTGTGACGGGCGACGGCGCAACCATCAAAGACTTTTCCCTCAGAGGGAGACAAGCGGGAGATGGGGGGAGACAGGCGAGAGAGAGGCGGGGAGAGGTGCGATCGTCTCACATCTTGTACCATTCTCGATAAGTCTTGGACGGGCGGGATATCTTGCCCATTGGTGTCAGTGTCAACTTAAGGTAACACCGATAGTCCGTCAGGGGTTGAAACCCCTGCCTCAAAGCGAAAGTCCTCTAAAAGAGGACTAAGGAATGATTCAGTCCTCTTTTAGAGGACTTTTGCTATTAGACAGGGAATTCATTCCCTGGCGGACTGCGGGGTCAGCGGGAGGACTGGCGGACTAAAAGCTTAAGTTGACACCAATGGTTCCTGCCCAACCCCTACTACCCACAATAAAACTCACTCTTTGTGTTTGTGCAACAGGCCGTCGGCGCTGTTCTCGATCGCGATGCCAGATATTAATATCATCGGAAATCGTAACTTTCGAGCTTGTAGCTAGATTTGACTCTCATTTTTAATCTGGTGCGCCGTGAAAAGAAATCTATCAGCCCTTAAAAAAGCTTTACAGTTTGGCATTAGCGGTGCTGTCGGCGGTTTCGTCGGCAATCTAATCACCGAACCTTTCATGCAGGGACTCACTGGTTCGGAATCTGTTTTTGACAGTGTATTGTCCACAGCTCGGTGGTTTGGATTGGTAGGCGGTGGCATTGCTACGGCTATCATGTTCGGCTATTATTACTATATCAAAGGCAAGCCTCAAATTAAACAAGCTTTAAAAAATGGCGGATTGTTTGGTTTAATAGCAGGAGCAATTTCTGGGGCGATCGCCGAAGGTATTTACAGCGGAATTGGCGACGGAAACAACGAATTATTACGAGTAATTTGCTGGGGAATAGCTGGCAGTTTGTTAGGACTGGGACTTGCACAGCGGATTCCTAATTTGGGAGCACTTCGCGGCATGGGAGGCGGCGGTGTTGGAGGAGTTTTGGGCGGCTGTTTGTTTATTCTGTTTGCTTACAATCTATCCGGTACAGCAGGCCGTTTAGCTGGGTGTGCGGCGATCGGTTTTTGGATAGGAATTATGTTGGTTGTAGCTGAAACTTTGTTCAACAAAGCTTGGCTGGTAATTAGTTATGACACCGGAGCAAATCGCACTCTCACTCTGGGTTCAGAACCGGTGACTTTTGGCAGTGATGAAAATTTGTCTATTATCTGCATTCCTAATGTTTCGCCTTTGGCAATGCGGTTTCAGTTGGAAGCAGGTCAAATTGTTTGCGAGAATGTGGATAGCGGAGCGGTTAGTTATTTGCGATCGGGCGACCAAAAGAGAATCGGCAACTGTACAATTACAGTAGGAAACTCGGACTTGCCAGCCCCAACATCGGCAAATATTCCGCCTACCTTTATATCAGATCAGCCCGTAGTAAATTCTTTTACCAGCGGTCAATTTTCCCTGAAATTAGGAAGTCGAGTTATTCCTCTGAGTGCGGGAACTCAACTATTCACCTCTGACATACCGAGTTTAACAGCCGCAGCATCTAACGGTCTTGTAGCTATAGTCACTTCTAGATCGAGAAACGAGCTTTCGTTAGGATTGACGAATTTGTGCGATCGCGCTTGGTGGGCTACAGACATTCAAGGCGATATAAAAATGGTAGAACCTGAAAGTACCCTGACTTTGGCGTTGGGAACTCAAATCGAATTCGGTGAATTAGAGGGCGAAATTGTGTAAGTAAGAGAGTAAGCTGTTGCACATTTAAACTGTGATACAAGCATTACCCTTGTTTTTGATTTTGCGACCCCATTTAATTACAGCACTTTCTGATGTTAGGAGGTAGGAGCGATAACGTGGAAAACAAGGCGTTGCTTAATCAGGGTATGAATCACCTTTTCGATTGAAGTTACAAAACTCACCCAACTTGGCTTAGAGCAATTGCGAAATCTTGAATTCATACCTGTATTCAGCAACGCCTCCGACCACTCGTGCGTCCACGACTATATTTGTCACACTGGCGTCCAGGACTGTTCAATTTAACTGGGGCCAACGTCACTAAGTTCAATCATTCCGCAAGGCTGCGATCGGATCTAAGCGAGCGGCATTCCGAGCCGGCAATACTCCAGCTAACAACCCGACGGTAAAAGACAGCCCAAAACCTGCTGCGATCGACCATACAGAAACCACAAACGGAAATTTGAACGCTGTCGAGGCCCCAAAGGCGATCGCAACTCCCAACCCAATACCCGCCGTTCCCCCCACCGTGGAAACTAAAATAGATTCCGCCATAAATTGAATTAGAATTGCTGCATTAGTAGCGCCTACGGCTTTGCGAATCCCGATTTCCTTAGTGCGTTCCACAACAGAAACCAACATAATATTAGCAATACCGATGCCACCAACCACCAAAGAAATTCCGGCGATCGCTCCCACCATAACCGTAAATAAACCTATCACATTACTGAAAGTATTAACGATCTCAGCTTGATTTACAACTCGAAAATCATCCGGTTGTGGCGGATAAATATTGTGGCGCAAGCGCATGATATTTTCTACTTGAAATTGAGCATCCGCTAAATCCGCTTCGCCGGCAGTTTCCAACCAAAAACCCGAGATCGCAATCCCCGCTAAAGAATTTCTCCCCACAATCCGCGAAGACATATTTTTCAGGGGAATATACACTCGATCGTCCTGATCGGTTCCCCCTACAGACCCCTTGCTTTCCATCACTCCAATAACCTTGTAGCGGTTTCCCTGAATGCGAATATCAGAGGATAGCGCATTAACTCCGGCTCCAAAAAGTTCGTCTCGCACCTTAGAACCGAGGACAACTACTGGCTCAGCAGCATTCAATTCATCCTCGTTAAAAAACCGTCCTTCTTGGGGTTGAATGTTCTTCACATCTGGATAGTTTAAATCCGTTCCCAAAATAGCAGTAAATGAATTTTGTCCGCCATAAACGACTTGCACTTGGCGCTGCAAATAAGCCGAAATCGCCTTAACTGCAGGAGCTTGTTTGCCGATCGCCTTAGCGTCATCCCAAGTAAGGGTAGTAGCAGAACCGCTTCCCTGACTGACACCGCCCGATCGCGAAGCGCCGGATAAAACCAACAGCACATTTGTACCCAAAGCCTTTAACTGTTCTTCTGTTGATTTTTGTACTCCCTGTCCCACCGAAGTAATGGCAATTACCGAAGATATCCCAATAATTACGCCCAGCATAGTTAAACTGGTACGCAACTTATTATTCCACAGCGCCTCTGTCGCCATGAACGCGATTTGAACATTAGAGATTTTGTTGGTGCGGGGGCAAGTCTGTAATTTCATGTTGTTTGTTATTTATTATTTATTATTTGGTGGCAACTTCTAAGAAGTATGCCTAAATTAGTCCCTAATTTATCACCTGACGATGCAACCGGAAACGATATGATTTGTGGCACGATCCGCCGGGGGTTGAAACCCCCGTCTCATAGCTAAAGTCGCTTGAAACCGACTGAAAATTCGTCTGAAACTGATGTATATCAACTAACTCTTCAGTCCTCTTTCAGAGGACTTTCGCTATGAGACAGGGATTTCAATCCCTGTCGGACTGTCGGACTCTCTCGCGGACTAACTAATGACTACTGACCACTAACGCAAGCGCGTTCCCCCACCAGGTTGCAAACCCGGAATTCCACCCGACGAGGGATTTTGGGATCTAGGCCGCAATCCCGGGGGGAAACTCATCAGCACTTTTTCATTTCCTTTCAAACCCGATCGCACTTCCGTCTTGTCATCCACCGTCACACCAGTCTTAATCGGCATAAAAGCAGGTTTACCATCTTCTCCACCGGGAACATAAACCCCCGATTCCCTTTGTTGACGGACAATTGCCGCAGTCGGAACTACCAAAACATTTTTGAGTTCACCGGCCTTAAACTCAACATTCACATTCATGCCCGATCGCAGCATTTGTTGATCGTCATTAATAATTGCTGCTTTAACCTCAAAACTTGTCACATTTTGCTGGACGATCGACTGAGGCGAAATTTGAGTGATTTTACCTGTAAAAGTCTTTCCCGCAAAAGCATCGGCTTGAATAGATGCAGCCTGGCCAATCTTAATCTGAGAAATATTAGTTTCTGCTACGTTTGCTACTAATTGATTTTTTGAAGCTAAGGACAAAATCGAAGAAGAAGTCGCCGAAGAAACCGCACTACCTGCCGTCGTGGGAGTCACAAAAGCGCCCGGATCGGCGTACTTGCGGGTGACAGTGCCGGTGAAAGGAGCCCGCAGCACAGTGTCGTCGATCTGCGCTTGAACGCTTTGCAGGCTGCCTCTAGCGGCGAGAACTTGGGCGCGGGCTTGGGCGATGTCTTCGGGGCGAGAACCAGCTTCTAGCAGCGCCAAAGCTTGCTGTTTTTGCTCCACTGCGGCCTGCCCCGCAGCGATGTCTTCCGAGCGTGCGCCCGATCGCGCCAAGGCCAAAGCTTGCCGTTTTTGCTCCACAGCGGCCCGCCCTGCTGCGATGTCTTCCGGGCGTGCGCCCGATCGCGCCAGGGTCAAAGCTTGCCGTTTTTGCTCCACAGCAGCCCGCGCCGAAGCGATTTCTTCGGGGCGAGTACCCGCTTGCAGCAAAGCTACAGCTTGTTCGGCTTGCCTGACTTGCGTTTGAGCTCGATCGCGCGCGGTGCGGGAGTTGTTCACAACTTGCAAAGCAATCGCTCCAGCATTATAGAGTTCCTGATTTCTCTGAAAGTCTTCCTCTGCTTGGTTTTTGGCGTATTCGGCATCTCTGAGTTTGGCGATCGCTTGGGCGATGTCTTCAGGCCGATTGCCCTTGAGCAATTTTTGTAAATTTGCCTGTTGTTCAGCTAGTTGTGCCTCGGCTACGGCAATATCTTGGGTTCGATTGCCGTTGAGCAATTTTTGCAACGTTGCCTGTTGTTCAGCTAACGCTGCCTCAGCTACAGCAATGTCTTGGGTTCGATTGCCGTTGAGCAATTTTTCTAGACTTGCCTGTTGTTCTGCTAACACTGCCTTAGCCACAGCAATGTCTTGGGTTCGATTGCCGTTGAGCAATTTTTGCAGGTTTGCTTCGGCGGCTGCGAGTTGTCCGCGAGTTTGGGTAAGTTGTCCTTGGAGGTTGGAGTCGTCCATGTAGGCGAGAATCTGCCCTTGTTCAACCTTATCTCCTTCCTTGACAAGCAAACTTTTGAGCATTCCTGAAGTTTTGGGGCTGACGTTAACGGAACGTTCGGGCACTATTGTGCCGTTTGCCGAAATTGTAATCGGCAGGTTCACCCTTTCGACAGCAACAGTTTTTTCCTTGCGCCTGGTTTCGCGGCTGGATTTGACTGTGAGTTGGCTGTAAGCTGTGTAGCCTACTCCTGCAAGCAGGGAAGCGGCGAGGAGTCCGCTAAGCCAGGGAGTCAGCTCTTTTTTAATCTGAAAGTGCTTTACTAAGTACATATAAATTAGACCTGATGGGTCTGTCTTGAATTTAGACCGAGCGGGAACACAAAAGGTTCAATTATGATATTTTTAGTTAGGACTAATCATTTGCCACTCACATCAACCGTTATGCCACAAGTCCTCTATGGGGGCGTGGCGGCAAGCTTATCTTTATAAGCACCTTCTTTCTGGTTGATTCAGAAGCGTTTAGGACTGCACCACAATCGTGGGAGGTATGATTTTGATCGAGTTCAAGATATTTACGGCGCAAATACGAATCTAGTTGGCAGAGACTATACTGGAAAATAATAGGAGGTTACAGCAATGGATCAGCATCATCGATACTTGCGAATCGCCCTTGTTGTTGTCGGAATTGCCTTTCTGCTTGTCTATCCACTGATGAAGGTTTGGTCATCTGGCTGGTCATGGCAACCAGGCCAATACGAATACGAACAGATGATCGTCGGCATTTATGCGACGCTTGGTGTCTTTTTGCTGTGGGCTTCTCGAAAACCAGAAACACATCTCAGCTTAATCTGGTTCACAGTCTGGTCGAGTGTAGTCCACGGGCTGATCATGGCGGTACACGCAGTGATTGATTCTGCGGAACGCGGACACCTCCTCGGCGATGTTCCAGCATTGATTTTGGTGGCAATTGTCCTTGGTTTCCTAGCGTCACGCGAAGTGGTGCCAAGTGAATGAACGGGCGCGGCAGAACAAATCAAATCCAGCAGACAGACGAAACCCGGGCTGCTGAGTTAAAGACATCTAGGGCCGCTGATTTGATTTGTTCGATCGCTGATAGTGCATTTTCTCTATTAGTAGCAATCGCTGCTAAGTCAGCAAGATGTATCTCACCCCACTCGTAAAGCGTTGCGATCGGCTCAAGGAAAATTTCACCTAATGATGTTAGTGAATATTCAACCATCCGTGGGATATTGACATACCCTGCTGGAGTTTATATCGTGTCCGGGCGATCGCGTATAATCAGATAAAACAGATCGAACTTTTGAAAAGTTCGATCGCCAATCTCCTACTCAACAAACAGCCACTACACCCAACTCTGTAATCGCTGCCTCCGGGCCCACCAAAGAAATATACGGTTCTACAAAATATTTCTTAGCAGCATCCCGCGCTTGTGAAGCTGTCACCTGTGCAATTTCTTCTTGAAACTGCTGGTCAAATTTAATTCCCAATCCCAAAATTTCGTACCAGCCTAAAACTTGGGCAATTTGCGAATTAGTTTGTTTTCCTAAAGCATATTGACCGAGCATTTTATTCTTGCAAGCTTGCAATTCTTCCTCGCTTAGTTCGGTGTTGGCGAGTCGATCGACTTCTGCGCGCAATCCTTCAAAAGCAGTCGCCGTATTTTCCGGCGCCGTACCCATGTACACGACAAACTGAGCCGTGTCCAAGCGCGTCGCGTAGACCGCAGAAACGTCGTAAGCCAAGCCCCGCTTTTCCCGCAGTTCCACAAACAACCGGCTCGACAAACCGTTACCCAAATAAGTATTCAGCAACTTAATCGCTGCATAGTCTGGATTTTTGACAGAGGGTGCGAGGTAGCCCAGCATAATCACTGATTGCTGGGTATCTTGCGCCGTAACGACCGATTCAGGGGAGGGGTAGAGAGGGGGGACGTTTAAAGTTGGTAAGGGTGTTAAAGGCGCTTTCCAGTCCCCAAAAGTTCGATCGATCAGGGCGATCGCATCTTCGGTGGATATTCTGCCGGCGACAGAAATAACTACATTATCGGGACGGAAATAGGTTTTGTGGAACTCTTCGAGCTCGTTTCTGGTGAGCTTTGACATAGTAGCTTCCGTGCCCAAGGGAGAGAAAGCATAGGGGTGTTCCTGGTACATCGCGTGCCGCAATTGCTCGAAGGCGATCGCAAATGGCTGTTCTTGTTGCGATCGAATTGCCGATATGGCAATGCGGCGTTCGAGTTCGACTTCAGCTTCCGGGAAATTGGGCGATCGCGTCAATTGCGCAGCCAACTCCAAAATCTCCTCAAAATCCGCAGAAACCGTCTTCAAACTCACTAAAAAATAGTCTGTAGTAGAGTCGGCACTCAACCTCGCTCCCACCGATTCTACACGCTCGGCAATTTCCAGCGAAGACAGTTGATCGGTTCCCTTAGTCATTACCGCCGACAGCAAGTGACACAATCCTGCTTGTTCCGGCTGCACGTAGCGACTGCCGGCCCGCAGGAATATCCTAGCTGCAATAATATCTGCTGCTGGATTTTCTGCTGCTAAGACAACAATACCGTTGTCTAAAACCGTGCGCTGGATTTCATTTTTCATGGTTAATTTAGTTGGGAACTTGTACTGAGAGTAGCTGAAGTATTGGTAATTGAAAATGGGTAATTGGTAATTGGTAATTGGTAATTAGTAATTACTTGATTGCCATTTTTCTATTTTCCATGCGGATCTTGTATGATGTCATACCGGGCAGGGCCTGACCCACAACATCTAAATGTAACAACATCTATCCCGTAGGGTGCGCCACAAGCACAAAGAGTCCCGGACAAATGCCGAACATCTCTCCGGTATCAAAAATATATGTATTTTCACCCGTTTACCAATTAGATTGGTTTGAGTACCACGGCTGTATAGCGTCGGGGAGAGAGATATTGTTGAGCTAGGCGCTGGAGGTCTAAGGGCCCAAATGCTTTAATCCTGGTGGGATAGCTGAGCGCTAATTCCGCAGTGGCGATCGTATTGTAATATCCGTAAAGACCGGCGAGCTGTCCCGGCGTTTCGAGCGAGAAAGCAAAATCGTTGCACAGCAAACGCTTACAGCGGAGCAATTCTACCTCGGAAACTGGCTCAGACTGCAATTCCCAAAGTCGATCGCAAATCCGAGATTCCACCTGTTCAATATCTTTCGCGTCCAAGACTGCACTGATAGTAAATAAACTCGATTCCCGTTGCAGCGAGAAAGTGCTGTCGATCGCCTCTACCAATTGTAATTCTTCCCGCAATTCCCTGACTAAACGCGAAGTCCGCCCGTCTGCAAGCAACACCGACAGCAAATCCAAACCGCAAGCACTTTGCAAGTGTTCAACTCCCGGGCCTGTCCAGGCCATCATTAGCCGCGCTTGTTCCAATCGGGGGAGACAGAGTTCCTGACGGCGAATTTCTATCAGTGGCGGTTCCGCCTCTGCCGTTAATTTGGGACAATCCCACCGATCCGAAAACTGCTCGAATGCTTTCCCCGTAATATCTCTGGCTTGTTGTTCATCAATTCCCCCGACTATCACCACAGTCATATTTTCCGGCTGATAGTGCGATCGGTGGAAACAGCGCATTTCGTGGGGAGTTCGCGACATCAGCAGCTCTTCCGTGCCCAATACCGATCGCCTGTAGGGATGCCGCTGGTAAACTGTTTCCATCATGGCTTGGAAACCCAGCCAATCGGGATTGTCTTGAGCTTGGCGGATTTCTTCTAGCACCACATCTCGCTCGCGATCGAATTCCCGATCCGGAATCGAAGCCCGCAGCAGCAATTCTGCCAGTGGCTGCGCTGTTTCTGCTAAATAATCGGCCGCAGCGTTGACGAAAAAATGGGCGTAGTCGTGACTTGTAGCTGCGTTGGCGACACCCCCGCGATTTTCGATTACCTGGTCAAATTCTCCAGGGGCGATCGAATCCGTCCCTTTAAATATCATGTGTTCTAGAAAATGAGCCATTCCCGACCAAGAATCCGGCTCCAGCGTAGCGCCAGCCCTCACCCACACGTCTAGCGCGACCACCGGTGTGGCCGAAATTCGCTGGTGAATGACCGTTAACCCGTTGTTGAGCTTCCAGACATTTGCTGGGAACTCTAAAGCAGTGAGCAGTTGAGACAAGCTAGTTATTCTTAAACTTTAGTTAACTTCGGCTGCAACTATGGTAGCGCTTTACAGCTCTGCGATCGGGATTAATTGATACAGAAATCATTACTCATCTGCCATTCATCCTTACTCATCAGTTATTTTTTGCTTTTTGATTTTTTTCAAACAGTCTCAAATACTTACCATTTTTTTGTTCAAAAGTCAATAGGTTGCGCGGGATATTAATTAATCAGTCGGGAGAAAGAGGATGTTATCAGAATATATCAATAAATTAAAAGATGTAAGAACACTAAAGACATTGAGAGGAGAAACGACAGATGGTAGCTACCCTAGAAGATACCAAGCGCCAAGCGATCGCGACTAAATTAGCAGACATGAAAGCGCTGCAAAACTTGTTGATCGCCAACGAGCAATTGTTCATCAATTCCTGCAACGACTCCGAACTGTGCGATCGTTTCCGGGATATGCTTGAGGACGATCGCAAAAACTTGGGCGTATTAGAAACCGTAATCGTTCAATACGGAATTCAAACCGAACCCAAAGAAACATTCACAAAAATGATCGAAGAAGTTCAGAAACTCATGAAAGGTTCTGAACTAACATTGTTTGAAAAAGTCGCTCAGCACGAACTGCTCAAACACAAACAAACAATGGCCGGTCTGTTAGTACACAAAGCCGCTCAAATAGTCGGCGCAGACATCGAAGCCGCCATTACTCCCCTCAACACAGTTAACTTTGAAAACCGCGCTCACCAAGAGCAACTCAAGGGAGTTATGGAAATCTTGGGCGTGCGCGAACTAACCGGCAAAGACCCCGACCAAGGCGTTTGGGCTCGCGTGCAAGATGCAATGGCAGCAATGACCGGCATCATCGGCGGTGCAGTTACCCGCAGCAAAGATGAGATGAACATCACCGAAATCATCTCCATGGATCACCGCAAAGCCGATACCCTATTTATGGAAATCGCAAGCACCGACGATCCTCAAAAACTACAAGAATTCTTCGGTCAACTTTACAAAGACCTCAGCGTTCACGCCGAAGCCGAAGAACAAGTTGTTTACCCAGCAATTCGCAGCTACTACAGCAACACTCAAGAACTTTACGACGAGCAAGCAGAAATGAAGCAAATGCTCGCCAAGATTAAGTCAATGAGCCCGAGCTCTCCTGAGTTCAAAGCCCAAATCAAACAGCTCCAAACAGCGGTTAAAGATCACGTAAAAGAAGAAGAAAACGATATGTTCCCTCAAATTCGCCGCAACTTGAGCGAAGCACAAATGGAACAAATGGCTACTCAATTCAAAGCAGCCAAAAGCACCATCCAGCAAGAAATGGCTAACCTGAGCTAATTCAGCAGCGAGCTAATTGTAGCTCTAGGTGAGCTCAAAACTAGCTAAACTGCAACCTATCAATCCCGCTACATGGGTAGCGGGATTACTGTTTTGTGTAAACTCACAAATGTTCAAAAACTCACTAAAAAAATGAATAAACCCGCCCTGGCTAAGCTGGTTGTAGGGGCGGATTGATTTAGATTCTGAGTTATGATGTGAGATTGTGGGTGACACCCGCGCCTAAAAAATGCGGTTATATAGCGGTTCTCAGGAAAGTAAGGTACTCTTCCAATGACCAATGTCCAATGCCCAATGCCCAATGCCCAATGCCCAATGCCCAAGAACACCTCATGTTACTGAGAAAGGCTATATATTAACTCGCGCCAAATCTACCCGTTAATAACAGATCCGCCGTTGGGATGCAAAATTTGACCAGTCATGTAAGACGAATCTTTTGAAGCTAAAAACACGAAACTGGGGGCAACTTCATCGGGTTGACCGGCGCGTCCCAAGGCCGTGTCTGCACCAAATTTCTCCACTTTTTCTTCAGAGAAAGTTGCAGGAATTAGAGGCGTCCAAATCGGGCCGGGGGCGACTCCGTTGACGCGAATTCCTTTCTCAGCTAAACTTTGAGACAAAGAGCGAGTAAAGGCAACAATTGCTCCTTTGGTGGAGGAGTAATCTAGTAATTGTTGATTGCCTTTATAGGCGGTGACAGAGGTAGTGTTGATAATTGCACTTCCCTCTTTGAGGTGTTTGAGAGCGGCTTTTGTGAGATAAAACATCGAGAAAATGTTGGTGCGGAAGGTGCGCTCTAATTGTTCGGCGGTGATGTTTTCGATGCTTTCTTGGGGATGCTGTTCGGCGGCGTTGTTGACTAAGATGTCGAGATGGCCAAATTCTTTAACTGTTTGTTCTACAAGGTTTTGACACACGCTTTCGTCGCCGATGTCGCCGGCGATCGCAATACAGCGCCGGCCTTGTTGTTCGATCGCCTCTTTGGTTTTTTTGGCATCATCATCTTCGTTAAGATAACTGATGACTACGTTAGCGCCTTCCTTGGCAAAGGCGATCGCCACTGCACGCCCGATACCGCTGTCTCCGCCGGTAATTAAGGCTACTTTGTCCCGCAATTTGTCGCTACCGCGATAGCCCTCCGCGAAGGATTGAGGTTGCGGAGTCATTTGCGATTCAATACCGGGTTGCTGTTCTTGATGTTGAGCCGGATTAATCTTCTGTTCGGTTGGCATAAAAAATTCCTCTAAGTTCTACCTATATAAATAAAGGTTTTCTGTAACTAGGGAATCGCTCTTTTTGCCGATCGTCCTCTACGACTAAAGACAGTAATTAAAGAGATAAATAAACCCGTCAGCCGAGCCCATGATTGTGGCGGGTTGGTTTATATAAATTGTGAGTTTTCCTCAAAGATTGTCGATAAAACCAGCGCCTACGATCAAGGGGATATATTTGTTGTAGAGGCAGGTTTCACGAAAAATATTTCCGGTAATTAAAGAAATCCATAAACCCGCCCCGCCAGCCTCTAATTATTGTCACAATAGCAAAAAGCACGCCAAAAGATCATTTGACGTGCTGTTTAAACAAGTTAGCTGCTAATTGCTAAGTCTCTAACTAAAGCAGTCCCAATTGAGTAGGAGCTACTGAGACCAATAATTCCAGATCGCGAGGCGAAAGTTCTGTCGTTAAAGCAGTGAGCGAACTCGCCGTTCTTCTGGAATCAGGGTTGTTCTCCCAGGTGCTGATACCTCTACTCTCTCCGACCAACAAGCGATCATCAGCCATGCTGACTTGTTTAGCAGCGACTAAGCCACCCTCCGTCAGAGGATCAGGATCGAGCTTAGAAGCAGTGACGGTTGGTGTAGCTGTTGGCGTCGGTGCCACCACCGTAGGCACTGTGTTAGGACCCGGCACGTCAAAGCTAACCGGGTTGGGCCCAGTTGGGATTGGGAACGGATTATTAACGCTCGCATCGAAGACTTCCAAAACCGAGTAAGTGGCTGGAGACAAATTATTAAACCGAGCAATACCAGCAGCATCAGTTCTCGCCAGCGGTTCTGTTGCAGCATCATAGCGGCCGTTGCCGTTCAAATCCAAGGTGAATGGTATATTGGAAAGGGGCTCTTCATTGGGGTCCCGTACACCGTTGCGGTTATCGTCCCGGAATTTAGGAACCAAGAGGTCATAGCGGCGAGAGTTACCGACCAAAGCGCAAGTAAAGGTTTGATTGGCACCGAGAACAACATCTACTGGTTGAGTCGTTTGGAAGTAACCAGGAGGCGTTACTTCTCGAATGCTGTAATTGCCTGGGCGCAAATTGTTGAATGCAAAGACACCAAACTCATTGGTAGTAGTAGTGGGTTCATCTGCTTGCAACTGACCGTCACGATTACTATCGATAAAAATGGTGACACCAGGAATAGCTGGTTCATTCCCATCTCGATAACCGTTCAGGTTGAAGTCCTCAAACTTACACCCGGTGATGTTGCTGTTAGGTGTGTTGGCAAAGGTAACGTTGGCATCCTGAGTACTGAGGGTCACATCGACGCGATCTGCTGTAGAAGGAGAGAAATTGGGCTGTGCAACTTCTCGAACGACATAGTTGCCTGTTGGCAAGTTGGTAAAGGCTCCTCTACCCTGGGCATTTGTCTGGATTTGCTGTTCTCCAGCGTCGGGAGTGCCGTTATTGTTGTTGTCGAGGAAGACAGTGACACCGCTAATTGGCGCTTCACCCTGAGTTGGTTCAAAGCGACCATTGGCATTCAGGTCATTGTATTTGAAGACAGTGATGTTCGGTCGAGTGTTGCCCACACCGGCATTGTTGCCAATACCCTGAGTTGCTCCCACAGGAGTAAAGGTAAGTGATGGCGAGGGGTTGGGGGCTGGTAAAGTTGTAACTGGCGCTGCAAAAATCGGCCGCTCACCAGTGGTGGCGATCGATCTTTCACCTGGTTGTTGAACGCCGTCGCGGTTGGAGTCTACGAATTTAGGGTCGTTTGGTTTCAGCGTGTAGGTTGAGTCTGCTACTAGCAGCGGTTGCTCTCTGCTGATGGTACCCTGGAATCGTGCCTGCGGCCCTGGTGCCGAAACCAGAGTGGGGTTTGGAGTGGTTGCTACTGGAGCATTGAGGTTTCCTGGGACACCGCCACCTACTTCTGGAGGCAGTACACCTGGAAAAATTTCCAACACTCTGTAATCGCCAGCTCGCAAATCCTTGAAGGTAACTACTCCGTTCGCATCTGTGATGGCTATCGGTTCGGAGCCTGCTCCATCCCAGCGACCGTTCGCGTTGACATCTAAAATAAACGGTACTCGGGCAATGGGGGGTTCCAAGACTCCACTAACAACATTTCGCGTTCCGCTGCGGTCTATGTCTCGAAATTTGTTAACTTCAATTTGATAGAGCGGAGTATCGCCCACTTGAGCGCAGGCAAAGGTTTGACCTGCTGCTACCGTCACGTCCAGTACCGGAACGTTGCCGGGGGGAGTGCTTTGGGGAAAATCTTGTGTTTCTAAGGGTTCTGCGTCCGTAGCATTAACTTCTAGTCCGGTAACAGAATTAATCTGTCGTCTAATCCGTTCTTCCCGAATCTTGTATGTTCCGGGTGCTACGTTGAACGACCATGCACCATTTTTGTCTGTTAAAGTGTTCTGTTCCCCTGCATCGCGTTGACCGTTGCCATTGGCATCAATATATATCCTGACATTTTTAATCCCCGGTTCATTCCCGTCTCGGAAGCCGTCGGCATCTATGTCTAGGTATTTGCATCCAACGATTCGGCTGCCTAGAGGTGTTTCTACTGGGCCGTTGCCAAAGAAAACGTTGACATTTCGGTTGCCAACGGTGACAGCGAGGGGGTTGGGAGTAGTAGGGATCAAATTACCAGGTATTACGGTTTCCGTGAGTACGTAATTGCCCGGGACAAGATTTATGAATGAGAACGCGCCGTTAGCGTCCGTCGTGGTTAAGAGTTCTCCAGTACCAGCATCAAGTACACCGTTGGTGCTTGTTGCTGATTCGAGAAGGATGGGGACATTCGCCAGACCTATGTCAGTTGGCTGTCTGATGCCATCGCGGTTCTGGTCAAAGAACTTGAGGCCTAGAATTGCCGGGCCAGCATTCCCAACCACAACTGGCTGTAATTGCTTGGCACTGAGTTCTTCGTTAGTTAAATCTAAATCTGCCATGATTTCTCTCCTTCACACCTAAATCCACGTAAATTACAGACTACTGTATGGGTTGTAACTTGCTGAGTAGTTTTTACTAATAGCTGACAACCGCTACTCGATTTTACATACGTCTGCACTTGAGGTAATGTTCCCATCTCACACAACAATGCCTCAAGCTTTGTCGCTGGCAAGTATATCAGGTTTTGAAGAACCCTGGCAATTTGAGGGCAACATCTTCAAGATTTGCACACCTTCTCTGTCCGTACATACTTGCTGTTTCGAGCTTTAAAAAGCCTAAGACAGACTTCTCCCCCCTGATATCAAGTCCGGCGGCATCGTTCTTGTTTGTCCTGGTTCGCTGTCATTGACGATCGCCTCCTCTGGGATTGCCAAGGACAGAGAACCAGCATCGATCGAGCTACCAGACTTGATATGACTTGCTTTGCCTGCAAATACGCCGATCGGGTTTGGGGGAATTACCTGATAGTTTTTCACTCACAGAGATGCTACTGCCTCTGAATATTGCACCCAATATACAAGCCTGCTTCGGATTTGCCGGAACTTAGGCTTGAGTGTTGGAGGTTGCCAACAATAGGGTATCACGCGATCGCCCTTTCACCTCTTCCGGATTTTTATCTGCGGTTTGGGATTCGGGGCGATCGACTTTTGTGTCACCCTACATAACCGAGAAATCTCTCGGGCCCATCGGCACAACCCAGTGAGCGATCGCCCCTTTATTTAATTCATTGGTCTTGACAAAATTACCAACTTGTGAATTAGGCTCCCGACCGACATTCTGTTGCCCAAAGTTAGGAATATTGCCTAAATTTGCAAAAAATTCATCACTCAAAAATTTACTAATTTGATCCCTATCACGACCCTGGCTCAAAGGCAAGCTATCCGCCACCATATTACCTGCAGGTTCCAGTCCCGCATAGCTGCTGGCATTCGTCAGCGGGTCGTCCTTCAAGGATTTAGCCAACGTACCCTCAGCATCTGCCGTTACCACATCTCCCGTCACCAAATCGATGCTGCTAGCCCGAATATCTGCCGAGACAACAACCACCGCAGGCGGAGTAGTTAGGATGAAACCGGGCGGCGGAACTTCGCGGACAACATAACTACCTACCGGAACGTTGCGGAAACTGTAATTGCCTTGAAGGTCGCTTAAGGTACTCGCTTCGCCCGGATCTAAACTGCTGTTGTTGTTGAGGTCGATGTAAATTTGAGTGTTGGCGATCGGGGGTTCCCCAGGATCTAGGCGACCGTTGGCATTAAAATCGTTAAATTTCACACCGCTGATCGTGCCAGTCACCAACACGTTGCCAAAGCTGAGATTAGTGGCATTTGTGCCATTACCCACGGTGATCGGAGTCGGATTGGGCGTAGTTTGTCGAAAACCGGGCTGCGGGACTTCCCTCACCACATAAGTGCCTTGGGGCAAATTGATAAAAGAGAAATTACCTTCAGGGTTTGTTAAAGTCGAAGGTTCGCCCGGATCTAAACTGCCGTTGTTGTTGAAATCAAGGTAAATCGGCCAGTTGGCAACTCTCGGTTCCGTCGGTTCGTTGATACCGTTAGCGTTGAGGTCGTTGAACTTGAAGCCGCTGATGCTGCCGGTAGGAAAATTGTTGCCGAAATTGACGCCAACAACGTTGGTATTGCCGGTGATGTCGATCGGGCCTGGATTTGGCGTAGTCTGTACCCATCCAGGTTGCTGGACTTCCCTCACCAAATACCGGCCGGGAGACACATTGGCAAAAGTGTAGTTGCCTTGTGGGTTTGTGATGGTATTGGGTTCGCCCGGATCAAAGCTGTTGTTGGCGTTGAGGTCGATGTAAATTGGCCAGTTGGTCAGAGGCGGGTCTGTCGCATCTCGGACGCTATTGGCATTGAGGTCGTTGAACTTGAGACCGCTGATGCTGCCAACAAAAAAGACATTGCCAAAATTGATGTTGTTGACAGTGGCGTTGGAAGTAACGTTAACCGGACCGGGGTCAGGTGTGGTTTGGATAAAACCCGGTTGCTGGACTTCTCTCACCAAATATGTATCGGCGGGAATATTGACAAAAGCGTAATTGCCTTCAAAATTTGTCAAAGTAACAGGTTCGCCGCCGTCGAGCCTGTTGTTGCGGTTGAGGTCGAGGTAAATTTGCCAGTTAGCTAGCCCTTGTTCGCCCGGATCTCGGCTGCTGTTGTTGTTGATGTCGTTGAATTTTGTGCCTGCGATCGTCCCTGCGTTAAAGTTGTTGCCAAAATTGATATTGCCAGCGTTCGTGCCGCTAGTAATCGTGATAGGTGCAGGATTAGGGGTAGTTTGGCGAAAGTTCGGCTGCTGGACTTCCCTAACTTGGTAAGTGCCCGGCGGCAGGTTGGCGAAGATGTAGTTGCCTTGCGGGTTTGTGAGGGTGGAAGGTTCGTTAAATTCTGGTTGGCCGTTGTTGTTGAGGTCGAGATAGATTTGCCAGTTGGGAATGGGGACTTCTCCGGGATCAGGGAGGCCGTTGGCGTTAAAATCGTTGTATTTAGTGCCGCTGATGCTGCCGACTTGGAAGTTCCCGATGTTGACGTTGCCGATGTCTATTTGGCTGGCGGTTCTGGATTCGGACATGGTGTTGCTGGGGCCCAATGAACGCGGTTCAATGTTTTCTGTAGGGCAATCTAGCAGTTTTTTTGCCAATTGCAGCTATTTCAGGGGATAAATTATTTTGAGGAAAGGGAAGGGGGGAAAAGTTGTGAGTTTTGAGTTAACTGGTTCGCAGGCATAGCCAGGGAATCAGTTAATGCCTTAGCCCAATTCCCTATGCCTAAATTCCCTATTTTTTGCAGATTTGATGTACGATCGCTACCAGTTTTGCAGAGGTCGAATTCCCAATGTCCCAAAACTTGACAGCAAGCTGGAATGGCGCCCGCGAGGTTCCCAGTTTGCTCTTTGGCTGGAGTTTGTGCGGTTTATTGGTAATGGGATCGATCGCCCCTACTCCTGCTGTCGCACAGCTACCTACCTCCGAACAGAGTAACAGCAACAGCCAGATCGCTCAAACAGGTGCGATCGTCCGCCCCACGCTCAAATTGGGCAGCCGTGGCTCAGAAGTGATCGAACTCCAAGCTGCTCTTAAATTATTGGGCTTTTACCCTGACACAGTAGACGGGATTTTCTCACAAAGCACCGCTAGAGCTGTGTCTCAGTTCCAGGAAGCAGCAGGTCTGCCTCCCGACGCCATAGTCGGTCAAGATACTTGGAACCGGCTGTTTCCTGCTGCTCAGAGCGCGATAGAAAACCCGATTGCCAACGCTCCTGTAACTGCCGACAACCCAGAGATTAACCCCCAAGGGCAGCCAACAAATTTTCCGGTTTTGAGAAGACGAATGCGGGGGGCCGCAGTCAGAGATTTGCAAGAACGGCTGCGGGCCAAGGGATTTTTGCGGGTGAGTGCTGACGGCGTGTTTGGCCCGGAAACTCAAGCTGCTGTGAAGGCGGCTCAGCGACAATATCAACTGCCAGCAGACGGCATTGTCGGCCGCGCAACTTGGGAAGCTCTGCTGCGTTGACAGCCAACGAATAGTGCCGACTATGCACGTTGCGCGATCGGGCGATCGTACAAATTGTTAATAATTGCTTTTGGAAGTATTTCATCACATCAAAAAGTGTCAAGTTTGGTAAACAAAGTGTTTTTATGCGCGCAGTTGGTGTTAACTTAAAAACATGAGGGGCAAAACCAAGAAGCACAAAAAACTTGGATAAAAAATTTGGAATTAGAGTATTTGTCCCGCTCGGCTCTAGTCCGCAGGCAACGCCTGAACCCTGTAGCTTATTAGCAAAGAAAGGTTGACATTGCGATCGGTATTTGTGAGATAGCTTGAGGCTATTGCATGAATCAAAATTTGCGATCGCCCAATCAAACACAGAAGTCTGAATAGACTCCGCTGATAGCTAGCTCGTCCGCAGAGTAGTTGCCAAAAAGTCCACCTTAGTTGTAGTTTGCTGAAACTCAGCAGAGCTAAAAACCCACTTGAATCAACTGAATTTACAAACTTTTTAGGGTCTGGCATCCGATATGCTAGGCCCTAAAATTTTGTTGTTGGTTATTGGTTATTGGTTATTGGTTAAGCTCCTTTAAATGCCGAACAGCTTAGCCGGAAAGGATATTCCCAATCCCCAATGCCCTGTTTGGCCAATGCCCAATTTCCAATAACTATTTAATCTCTTCAATTCGAGCATTCAAACCATTAGCACTGAGCATTTGTACCAATTCCTCAGCTTTTTCGCGTTCCCGAAAAGCACCGGCTTGCATCACCGATCGCCCGCTGGAAAAAGAGCGAAAAGCATCGGGAACGAGGGATTGCATTTTTTCTCGATCGCGCCAACTGTCGGTATCCACCACAACTCGATACCGGAAACCCAAAGCTCTGGCTCGATCGAATGACGGCGAATTATCCTCGGCATCGGGCAAAGAATTCCCCCCTAAAGGTGCAGGTACATAGCCACCCCTTCCGATAGGAATGTTGCGGGCCGGAACGGGCAATCTACCCTCGGAAGAAACCGAACTCGAACTATCAAAATTGGGAGGAATCATTGGTTGCTGTACCGAACTTTCCGAAACCGATCGAAAATTCGGATCGGGAACAGGAATTGCGATCGCCCCTGGGACTACCGATGAAGCAGCGGCATTCCTGGGAGAAAGTTCTTGCTGCAACTCAGCGCTTGGCTGTACGGGTCGAGTTTGCACTGGTCGCCTGGAAACTGGCGCAGGCGGGGGAAGTGGCGCTCTTTCTAATCTGGGGCTTAGCCGCCCGGGAGTGTAAGCCGGGAGAGAAGTGTCTGGACCACCGATGCTGGGAGGTCGATCGGCCCTTAGATGCAAAGCACTTCCCCCCATTGGCGGCGGCGTAAAAGTTCCCGCCACATCAACCGAGCCCGTCGTCCGGCTGCTCAACAATTGATTGCCGTATGCTGGGATTACTTGACCTTTAGCCGCATTGTTGACATCGTACTGACCGTTGTTGCGAATGACATTGCCCCCCGGTTCGGCGGCAGTTCCCAAATCCGGCAGAGAACTCGCGATCGCCACAATTCCGTCCCGGCGATTACTCTCGATATAATTGTTACGCAGCACAGGTCTAGCATTAGCTTGCACCACCACGCCATCTTTATTGCGAGTAATTTTGTTACCGATCAGCAGAGGCGAAGCGTTCTGCGCTACATTCACCCCAAATCCCGTGTTTTCAAACACATTATCTCGAACTTCCGGCTGGGAACTGCCAAAAATAGTAATGCCGTTAGCTCCATTTTTCGAGAAAACATTCCCGCCAATTGTCGGCCTGGAAGTACCCACTACCGAAATGCCGTCGTGAGTGCTCCCAGAAAAAGTATTGTTAACAACCGTTGGAGAACTCGATTCGATCCACAAAGCGTAACCGCGATAGTTGGTATTCGTCACCGTCACCCCGCTGAGTCCCGCCCCGTCTGCGCCTAAAATCGCAATATTTTGACCCGCCGAAGTCGGACTGATAAAGTATCCTCCGCCTTTGATGACAATATTCTGACCGCGAGTGTTGGGATTTCCCTGAACAGTCACGCTGGGCCTGAGCATTAATGGAAATTTTTCGCCGGTTTGCTCGCTGTAAGTACCGGGCGCTAGCAAAATCGCTGTTTTGGGCGGGGCCACGCTTAAGGCGTAGGTAAGGGTTTTAAAGGGAGCTCGATCGCTGCCGTTGCCCCCCGTGTCGCTGCCGCCTGTGGAGCTGACGTACAGTATGTTAATCTCGCTCTCTAGGGTCTGAGAAAGTAGCTGCACTCCCGGTATCCCGGCAGCGATAACTGACGGTTGGGGGTTGCAAAGGGCGGTCATCGCAAAAACGAGCAGAAGGCAAGAACTCAAACAAGATTTTTGCGATCGCTTTTCTTTGCACTCGCTATATTGAGAATTTAGGAGCATAAATAAACCCCACTGATTTGCGGTCCGAGTTCCGCTTCCCGAGTTCGGTGTCGGGTTTTCGCGATCGAACTTTGATTTCACCCGCCTGCTGGGGTTTTCTTCTGTTAATCTTTTGTGTTGTTCTGCTAACCTCACGGCTCTCCTCCGAAGTGTGGTATGCAGTTTAACGATTCCACTCTCATCAAGTTTGATCTATTATGCTTTGTTTTCATCAAATTCAATAAAACTTAAAAAATTATTGTCGAATTTACATTGGTTTATGCCAAAATTAAGCCGCCTGCTTTGCCACGATCTTGACGGCGTGGGAGAATGTAGCGGGCTGATTGGTAAGATTAATTATAATTAGGGTGGTTCTGAATGACCGACAAACAAAACAGAACTTTACCGGCACAGCCAGCCCTCTGCCGGATTTTAGATGCAAATTTAGATCGATCGCGCGAAGGGTTGAGAATTATTGAAGAATGGTGCAGGTTTGGTCTCAACAACGCCGATTTAGCTGGCGAGTGCAAGCAACTGCGTCAAGAATTGGCTGCTTGGCACGTTGCAGAATTGCGAAGTGCTAGGGATACACCTGCCGATCCGGGTACGGAGTTGACTCACCCGCAGGAAGAGCAGCGTTCGAGCATTCAGCAGCTACTGGAAGCGAATTTCTGTAGGGTGGAAGAAGCTCTGCGGGTACTCGAAGAGTATGGCAAAATTTACGATCCGAATATGGGTGCGGCTTTTAAGCAGATGCGCTATCGGGTTTATACTCTCGAAAGCAATTTGCTGGCTTACCGGCGCTACCAGCAGTTACTTCGATCGCAGTTATACCTTGTAACTTCGCCCAGAGACAACTTGATGGGAGTCGTGGAAGCTGCTTTGCAAGGCGGACTGACTTTGGTGCAGTACCGCGACAAAAGCTCAGACGACGGGGTAAAGCTGGCTAATGCGCGCCAGCTTTGCGAACTTTGTCACCGCTACGATGCTTTGCTGATTGTGAACGATCGCGTGGATTTGGCGATCGCAGCGGATGCTGACGGCGTACACTTAGGGCAGGGAGATTGGCCTGTGGCGGAAGCGCGCAAGTTGCTCGGCCCGGGACGGATCATCGGTCGTTCTACTACGAATGGCGAGGAAATGCAGCGAGCTATTGAAGAGGGAGCCGACTACATTGGAGTTGGGCCGGTTTACCACACTCCTACTAAACCTGATAAACAGGCGGCGGGTTTGGACTATGTGCGGTATGCTGCTGATAAGTCGCCAATTCCGTGGTTTGCGATCGGCGGAATTGATATCAACAACCTTGATGAAGTATTGAATGCTGGAGCTCAAAGGGTTGCCGCAGTACGGGCGATTATGGAAGCAGAACAGCCTACTTTAGTCACGCAGTTTTTCATCTCGCAGTTGATTCGGATGCAGAATCTGAAAGCTCAGAAAGCTTTGCACGGAAAAAGCTAGGTTGATTGGGGATTTGTAGGGCGGGTTTAGAGCAGGAAATGTGTGCATCAAATATAATTTTGTTACCAAACCCGCCCTGAAAACAGATATTTTACTTATGATAAATCAAATTGCGCTGCAAGTTAACGGAGAAACCCGCAATTGCGCGATCGACACACCGTTACCAAAATTACTAGAACAATTGGGATTAAACCCGCGCTTGGTGGCTGTAGAGTACAACGGGGAAATTCTGCACAAACAATTTTGGGAAACTACACAGATGCAAGAGGGCGACATCTTAGAAGTTGTCACAATTGTCGGAGGAGGCTAGGCATAAATGGGTGATAAATTAAGCCTTAAATTTTCACCAATTGGCAGAACCTAGGAATGTCGCTTGCCGTCAAGTCTAGATCCCCCTAAATCCCCCTTAAGAAGGGGGACTTTGAGGAGAATCTTGTCTCCCTAAATCCCGTTAATTAACAGGGACTTTGAGAAAAATCTTGCCCTAAATCCCCGTTAATTAACAGGGACTTTGAGAAAAATCTTGTCCCCCCCTTATTAAGGGGGGCTAGGGGGGATCTAGACTTTGAGACAAACAAAAGAAACTTAAGCAACGCCGCAAAATATCGCAATTAAACAGCGACAGCTTCAGCCACGGGTTCAGCCACAGGTGCTGCTACAACAGGATAAATGCTGACTTTCTTGCGAGTTTTGCCTTTTCTTTCAAAAGTCACTACACCGTCAATCATAGCAAACAGAGTATCATCTCTGCCGATACCAACATTATTACCGGGGTGAACTTTAGTGCCGCGCTGACGGATCAAAATGTTGCCAGCTTTGACAACTTGACCGCCGTACTTTTTGACACCCAGACGCTGAGAATTAGAGTCGCGTCCGTTACGTGTACTGCCTGTACCTTTCTTGTGGGCCATAATATCCTCAACTGTATTTACTATGTTTTATTCTGAATCAGTTTCGGCGGTTTGGGGAGTTTCCACAACTGCTGCAGTTAAGTCTCTGGCGGCTAAGACTGTACCGTTGACGCTAATCGAGTCAATCATAAAGCGAGTTGTTTCTTGACGGTGCCCTTTTTTCTTCCGAGTTTTCTTTTTCGGCTTCATCTTGTAGACGAGGACTTTGCGGCCCCGGAAATGCCGTAGAACCGTTCCTTCTACAGTGGCATTTTCTAGTAGAGGCTGGCCGATATGAACCTCGCCTTCGTGCTGGATCAGAAATACTTTGTCTATGGTGACTTTGGATTCAGCTTCAACGTGAAGCAGTTCGATGTCGTAGAAGCGGCCTGGTTCTACCCGAAATTGTTTGCCGCCGGTTTCAATGATTGCGTAAGTCATGGGATGGTGGTTGAAATTGCCGTACAGGTAGCTGATGAGTCATTGGTCATTGGTCGTTGTGGACTTTTGACTGCTGACTGCTCTCCAGCTTTTGGAATGTCTTAACCTGATCCGAGCCGGATTTAGACAGACAATCTACTATTATTGCGGATCGTTGTAGTTTTGTCAAGGTAAAATAAACTTAATCTTTTCTAATTGTTAGTTTGAGAACAGATTTGTGGCGACGAACTACGGAATGCTTAGAGAGTTAAATGTAGATTTTCTCAGCTTCTCTCTTCTGAAACAGGGCAGGTAAAAATGGCAAATCGCATCTGGAAATTCTTAAATACTGATATCAAAGAACTGTGTTCCGCCGAAGCAGCGGAGGGAATCGGAGAAGCTGGGAAAACAGCCGCCGAATTGGCAAAAATGTTCAAAGAACAAGGGCTGGACAATAGCAACTTGCTGCTAGAGGTTTTGAACTCTCCCTTAGCTCAAGTTGTGGGAACTGGATTGCCATTTGTCGGGATGGCGGCGAAACTGCTGGCGTTTTTTATTGAAAAAACTCAACAGCAGCCGACTTTAGCTGAGTGCATTTTCCTCGTCAGTCAGGAGGCTTACCTGGAAAGTTTTAAGGAGTTTCTTGGACAAGACGAGACTCTGTTAAATCGCATCGGGCAAACTCCGGTTTCCGAGGGAGTCAAGCAGTTGCTTAAGAAATTGGCTGATTTAGAATTGAGCGATAAAGCAGCCGATGAAACTGTTATTTGCTTCTGCGATTCGATGTTAGCCGAGGAATTTAACCTAGTGCTATCAGAACGGCTACAACAAGCCGGACTAAATGCCGATGAAGCTCATATTTTGACAAAGAGAGTTGCTGCTAATACTCACCGCTATTTAATCAAAGCTTGGGCAGCTTGCGGCGATGCCATGAAACATCTTGGACAGCCTTCTATCACCGAATGGCGGGAGGAACAGGAGAAATATCACAGCATTGATAACTACCTGCAAGAACAGATTTCCTCTCTACCGCTAGAACCGGTATTTAAAGAAAAATTTTCAGTCAAAGATATCTACGTGCCTCTGAAAGCAAAGCCAATTGATGCAAATGGCAAGCTCATAAATGATGCAGAAGATTTCGATTTAGAAACTTGGGCAAAAAATTTGCTTGAGGATGAAAAAAAACCAAATCAGGTGATTTTCGTCGAAGCTGGACCCGGACGCGGAAAAAGCGTTTTTTGTCGTATGTTTGCTGACTGGGTGCGACAACATTTTCATCCAGTTTGGACGCCCGTGTTAATTCGATTGCGAGATATTCCTACTCTTACATTGCAAAAGAGTTTTCGAGAAACGCTAAAAGAATCAGTTAATGCTGATTTTGTTAGCGATAAAGGCTGGTTGACAGATACAAACACGCGATATTTGTTTTTCTTGGATGGCTTTGACGAGTTGCTGATGCAGGGGAGAAGCAGCGGCGGTTTAGAGCAATTTCTCAAGCAAGTAGGAAAATTTCAGCAGGGCTGCGAGGAGAGTTCGGAAATGGGACACCGGGTTTTGATTACTGGCAGAACTTTAGCTTTGCAAGGGATTGAAAGGCAAATGCCGGACAACCTAGAGCGAGTCGAAATTCAGGTGATGGATGACAAACTACAGCAGCAGTGGTTGAGCAAGTGGGAAGCACAATTTGGGGCGGAAACAACTTCAGCTTTTCAGCAGTTTTTGCAACACGAACGATGTCCTGAACAGGTGAAATCAGACTTGGCGCGAGAACCGCTATTGCTTTATCTGTTAGCAGCGATGCACCGAGATGGAGAGTTGAAAGTTGAGGATTTTCAAGGAACTAACAGCACTCAAGCAAAAATTTTAATTTACAACAAAGCTGTGAATTGGGTACTCACAAAACAGCGGTCTGACAAATTCAATAAGAGCCTCAATCAAGATTTAACAGGACTGGAAACAGAGAAGTTGCGGCTCATCCTGACAGAAGCAGGGTTGTGCGTGGTGCAGTCGGGAGGGGAATGCGCTCCTGTAGCGATGATTGAGGAACGATTGAAACCACATGACTGGGCTAGATCATTACTTGAAAAAGCACGAGAACGGAGTGACGATAATCCTCTGAGTAATGCTTTGGCGGTTTTTTATCTTCAGAAAGGCAGTCAAGAAGGTTCTGTGGAGTTTGTACACAAGAGTTTTGGTGAATTTCTGTGTGCGGAACGATTGAAAAAAAGTCTGGAAGAGTGGACGACGAAACCGAGAAAGAAAGGTACAGAATTTAATACTCAAGACTCTCAGATGGACTGGGAGATTTATGATTTGTTGGGTTATGGGCCGCTGACAGAAGAAATTGTGGAATATTTGATGGGGTTGTTAACAACTCCGGCTGATCCAGGCGAGGAAAATCAGTTTCGCCCTGTGGAGTTATTCCAGCGTCTGGAATATTTTTATCAGCGGTGGTGCGAGGGGGAATTTATTGATGTGTCATCGGAAAGTTTGCCTCAGAAGAAGATGAAGCTGCTGGAAAAACAATTGAAAAATCACAAATTGGGGCAGCGACAAATAGATGTTTATGCTGGTTTAAATGTGATGATTTTGCTGTTGGAGTTGCACCGTTACGGTGAGCAGAGAGATGAATTTAAAGACAAAATGGTGTTTTATCCTTGTGGGAAACCGAATGCTGAAGGTAAACTTGACGATGAAATTCGGTTGTTGCGTATCATCGGTTATAGCTGTTGTGTTGGGTATTTTGGCTTTCTCCACACAGTTGGGAGCTTCCTCAGTGGCGCACACCTCAGCGGCGCAGAACTCAGTGGCGCAAAACTCAGTGGCGCAAAACTCAGTGGCGCAAAACTCAGTGGCGCAAACCTCAACGGCGCAGAACTCAGCGACGCATACCTCATTGATGCAGACCTCAGCGGCGCAGACCTCACCAGCGCAGACCTCAGCGGCGCAAACCTCAGCCGCGCAAACCTCAGCCGCGCAAACCTCAGCGCCGCAGACCTCACCAACGCAAACCTCAGCCGCGCAAACCTCAGCGCCGCATACCTCAGCGCCGCATACCTCATCGGCGCAGACCTCAGCCGCGCAGACCTCAGCCGCGCAAACCTCAGCGGCGCATACCTCAGCGGCGCAGACCTCAGCGACGCAAACCTCAGCCGCGCAAACCTCAGCGGCGCAGACCTCAGCGGCGCATACCTCAGCGGCGCAAACCTCAGCGACGCAAACCTCAGCCGCGCAAACCTCCGCGATCGCACTTTTGGATATATCGAATGGGATGAAAATACAAGCTGGGAGAATGTTCGAGGTTTGGATACAGCCGTTAATGTTCCAGAAGCGTTAAGGCGACAGCTAGGAATGCAGTAGAAACATTTTTCCCGGCTTGGCGTATCATTTTTATGAACAGGCTTTCGGGCCTGTTCCACAAAGAGTGAATTTTCTTGGGGGTGGGCCCTCCTAGTCCGGGCCCGATCGACCGATCGACATACGAAGGTCGATCGACCTTGTTTTATCCAAAAGGTCGATCGAACTGGATTTAAGCCGTCGCAGAACATTTGCGCGATCGTAACAATTCCAAAGCTTGCTGTTTCACCCTACCCTCCATCACCTCTTTTTGCAAATTAATAAAAGCCTCAAAATCTTCTAAGCCGTACTTAGTCATCTGCAACTGCTGTCGCAACTGTTCTTCGGCCTCAACCGTTAAGTAACCTGTTGCCAAAGCTTTTCGGACAATTTTACTGATTAAAGTCATAGTAGCTTCACCCTGAATACACCTACGTTAAAACACTGAAGTTTTGTCAACCGACTAACTCAGCTTTTAGTTTGTTTCATAATTACCCTTCAAATTGGTTAAATCTACCTTAAGATCTATGTAAATAAAGTTATTTTTGATACATCGATGAAACTGTAGCGATTTTAAATGTAGAGTGCGATTAAATTGGTATCTTTAGTTTTTGTCCGATAACATTATTCTTCAAATACGTTAAATCTACCTTAAGGCATATTTAAACATAGCGATTTGTGACATGGGAAATTGCCTCGATTTTAACTGTAGAGTGCGATTAAATTTGTATAGCCTTTCTCAGTAAAACGAGGTACCCGACGTGCATAGGGCTGACGGGCACTTGTGCTGAGCGAAGTCGAAATATAGGGCTGACGGGCACTTGTGCTAAGCGAAGTCGAAGTATAGGGCATACCTCACCACGCTTGAGAACCGCTATATATTTAGTTTCTGTCTAACAACAGCCGCCATTCTCTGACAGCAAAAGGAGGAACCAGCAATTCTGTTTCTTTTTGATTTTTTACGGGCAAATTCAACCGCAAAGGTCGATTACTTTCCACTTGTGTAATTATTGATTTAAAATCGTATTCTCCGACATTAATTGGCAAACCAGACTCGTTCCAAATATCATTAGCATTGCCAATTTCGCGCTTGCCCGCAGCAACTTTCAGCGGAACCGGGTGCTGCAATTCTGTTCCGGGAAATCCTACTAATCTCAGATTTAAAGACTTTACTACTCCCGACTTGACTCGCTTGTACAAAACAACTTGCCATGCTTTATCATCTGTATCACGCAGGCTTTGTACGGATCGGAACATTACTGTCTCGGCAGTTTCTGGATATTTATGAATCGACGCGAAAGCGGGCGGGCTGCTAGCTAATATTAGATACAAGCACAAGCTAATAATAGTTAAAGTTCTACGCCAACAATAATGTTTTTTCACCTGGCAATACCTCCGATAATTTACACTTTTTTATCAGAAATAAGAAAAAATGACAAGTTTTGTGTTGAGATTATTAAAGGATGAATAATAGGAGAGAAAAAGCAGGCAGGTTTTGTATGAATATTATTCATGGATGACCAATTTAAGCGCTAAACCTGCTCAGACAATCTCCCTAATCGGCTTTATTTCCAATCAGTTTCAGCTTGGGATAGCACATAAGCTGAAACATCGATAATTTGTTGTTCCGACAAACGATTTTTGTAAGCTGGCATAATACCTTTGCCGTTGGTTACTAAGTTGGAAATGTTGGCGATGGAATCCATGCCGTATTTTTTTAATGCTTTTTGTTTCAAGTTTTTGCCGCGCCTGATAATGTTGCTGCCGTTGATGTGACAGCCTGCACAGTTGGCGCTAAAAATTTCGGCTGCGGTTGTGGGATTTGTAGTTGTATCTGCGATCGCCATTTGGGAATTAGCAGCGATTTCTACAAATGCCAGTGCCAGTATCAATACAAAGGCGGTGAGAAATTTTTTTAAGTTCTTTAGCGAAATCATTTATTTGCAATTTGAAAAAATGTGCTGGATTTAAGGATATCACTAAATACGGATTTTGGGGTTAACTCAGCGATTTATTCTTCCCAATCGAATGTGCGGGAAACTGCTTTTTTCCAAAAGCGATATTTTTGCTCGCGAAGTGCGATCGGCATTTTCGGCTCCCAAGTACAATCCACCGCCCAATTGTCGCGCAATTCGGCTAGCTGACTCCAAAAACCCACCGCCAAACCCGCCGCATAAGCCGCACCGAGTGCAGTAGTTTCTGCTACCACAGGCCGCACCACAGGCACTCCCAAAACATCGCTTTGAAACTGCATCAGCGTGTGATTTACCACCATTCCTCCGTCTACTTTTAAAGACAAAAGCTGCACTGCTGAATCCTGATTCATAGCGTCCAATATTTCCCGCGTTTGCCACGCTGTCGCTTCCAATACTGCGCGGGCAATGTGTGCCTTAGTCACGTAGCGAGTTAAACCTGCAATTACTCCCCGCGCGCTGTCTTTCCAATAGGGTGCGTAGAGTCCCGAAAATGCCGGGACAACGTAAACTCCCCCACTATCTTCGACTGTATTTGCTAATGTTTCTACTTCTGCAGATGTGTTGATGATGCCCAAATTGTCCCGCAACCACTGCACTAAAGCTCCGGCGATCGCAATACTGCCTTCCAAAGCATACACAGCGGGCGATTCCCCCATCTTGTAGGCGACTGTTGTTAGTAATCCTTGCTTTGAAGGGACGATCGTCTCACCAGTATTCAGCAGCATAAAACAGCCCGTACCGTAAGTATTTTTCGCCTCCCCCAGACTGAAACAAGTTTGCCCGACGAGGGCGGCCTGCTGATCGCCCAAAGCAGCAGCAATCGGAACACCTGCAAGCAATCCTTTTGCAGTTCCAAAAACTTGACTCGAAGGGCGAATTTCTGGCAGCATCTGGCGGGGAATTGCCATTATTTCCAAAGTTTCCGCATCCCAATCGAGGGTTTGCAAATCCATCAGCATCGTGCGGCTGGCGTTGGTAACATCGGTAATGTGCACGCCGCCAGTCAGGTGCCAAATCAGAAAAGTATCGACATTGCCAAAAATCGCATCGCCTCGATTTGCCGCTTCGCGCAATCCTGGAATATTGTCCAGCATCCACTTAATTTTCGGCCCGCTGAAATAAGTTGCCAGCGGCAAACCGCATCGTTTTTGAAATCGATTTTTGCCCTCAAACTCCGCTAATTTTTCGCAAATTTGGTGAGTGCGAGTATCTTGCCAAACAATCGCATTTCCATAAGATTTGCCCGTTTTTCTGTTCCAAACAATTGTAGTTTCGCGCTGGTTGGTAATACCGAGTGCTGCAATATCTTTGGGGTCGATATTGCCGATTTCAAGGGCCTTTTTAATCACGCTTTGGGTGCGCTGCCAAATTTCATCGGGATTGTGTTCAACCCATCCGGGTTGCGGATAAATTTGCTGGTGTTCTTGTTGGTTGCTGCAAATTATCTGTCCCTGGCGATCGAATATGATAAATCTGGTGCTGGTGGTTCCTTGGTCGATCGCTGCTACGTATTTTTTTGCCAATTGTCTAAAACCTTTTTAGTAATGAGCTATTTAACGTATATGATACTATGTAAAACACAAGCTAATCTCAAAAACTTTAGTTTAGGGAACTCCACAAGTTGAAACTGGCAGATTTGCTCAGGCTCGATCGCACAATTAAGGTTATTGGCTTTGACGACGCTCCGTTTTCTCGGACAAGCGGCAGTCTGGTGTCGATCGCGGGCATAGTCTGCGGGGGAACTCGATTTGAAGGAATGGTGTGGGGACAAGTCCTCCCAGACGGATTAGATGCCACGGATGCTATTTCTGGTCTACTTCTCGGAGGCAAATTTCTGCCGCAATTGCATCTCGTTTTGCTAGACGGAATTGCTTTCGGCGGCTTCAATATTATTGACCTTCCGGAGTTAGCATCGCGCCTGCAAATTCCTTGCGTTGCTGTCATGCGCCGCCAACCAGATTTAGATGCTGTTGAAAAAGCCCTCCGCCATTTACCAGACTCGGAATACCGTTTAGAATTGTTGCGCCGCGCCGGGAAAATTCACGCTTTTGAACCTTTCTTTTTTCAAGTTTGCGGCGAAAAGCCGGAAGTAATTGCGCTGGTGCTTCAGCGTTTGACAGACACTGGGAAAGTTCCTGAAGCTTTGCGTTTAGCTCATTTGATTGGTGCTGCGGTAATTAATGGAGTTAGTGGCAGTTCTGCTTGAATTATTGTTAAGAACGGGCAAGATGCCCGTTCCACAAAGAGTAAATTTTCTTATGGGCAGGACTTACGCAACTGTCACAAATGCTTCGATAGCCTTTCCAAAAGTTCCAAACTTTGCCCTTGGTTAGTTGATGAGTGCCGTCCTCGGTAGGGCACTCATCAACCAACCGTACGAGTCGGGTGTCAGCTTTTTGAATCAAAACTTCTCTCAGTTTATTGTCATATTTTTTAGACAATAAACATCGGAATCTGGGGGCGTTTCAGTTGTTCAATTAAATAATTTGATAACAGCCAATTTTTGATTTGATATATTGTTCGACCTGTCCGAGCAGCTAAACTTTTAAGCCTTAACCATACAAGTAAAGTGTAAGCAATATGATTTCTTTGAATCCGAGCTTTCCGACACTGACAAGACTATATTCCTGTTAATTGCTTGATTTCTTGGTTGCCTTCTACAATTTTCCAACGAATAGCACACACTTTTTGTACGTCATTTGTGTCTGACTGAGTTAAGTCCTTAGTCGCGACATATTCCGTCTTGTTGGTGGAAACAATTACTCGGAATAATTTCACTTTCTTGAATTTCAATACTCACGACTGTTTGGGGAACGAGACTACAAGCTTTACAGTGCAAGGATCATAAATAAAGTCGAATTAAATGCCGCATCAGGGGTGGAGGTGACATTGATTTAATTATCCACAGGGGCTGCGAAGTCAAGCGAGAATAAGCCATTGGGCCATATAAAAACTGTCCGGACTATTGACTTAAGAGAACTATCAAATATCCCTCAACTATCAAATATTACACCAGCATTAGGCTCTCGGCTGAAAGCTACATTAAAAGTATCAAGACGTTTTAGTAACCGAAAAGTAGCTGGCTTGTTAGAGTAGACTACCCCAAAGCTAGCAAAAGATCGGCTTAAATACTGGTGTCATATCAAATCTGTTAGCCTCGGTATCATTCAGCTCTCTATTCTCGACCTCTGCGTGAATCAGCGTCAATTCATTGTTATCTCCGCTTGCTGAAATTATCTTTTTTTTACCGCAGATACCAGCAGATCAACACAGATTAACGCAGATGAGTTATATCAATTCCGGCTGCAGCGTGATTGTTGACTGAATTTTACGGCCGACGATGCTACGGGATTTGAGATAAACATGAAACTAGAATGGGTTTAAAAAGGATTGAATGAAAAAGAATTACAGCTTTTGGAGTTAAAGCAATAGGTAAAGTTAAATGAAATTTAAATAAAATTGAAAAAAGTCAAAAGTAAGAAAGCCAAAAGTAAAAATAAGTTTTTTTACTTTTGGCTTTTGACTTTTGACTTTTAGCACATCGAGTATTCAACTCAAAACTCAAAACTCAAAACTCTTAAGGCGCTGCTGCCGCCCTGCGGTTGGCAACAATCAGATTAGCCTGATACTCTGCCGCTTTTTGCTGAGCCTTTTGATAGTTCGGGCTGGTTGACGGTACGGCTCTCATGAGCTTAACCGCTTGCTGCCACTCGCTTGCTACTGCGATCCACTCATTTTGAGACTGAGCCTTCTGGGCCGAAATTGCTGCTTTCTGAGCTGTGTTAACGGCTTCTCTCCAAGAGTCAGGCTTAGGCGCGGCGGCTTTTGGTGCAGGAGAGGCTGGAGCTGGGCTTGCTGGCGCAGCAGCAGTGGGAGCGGGTTTTGGTGCAGGGGAGGCTGCCTGTGGGGTGCCCGGAGATGCGGCTGGAGAGGATGCAGCGGCTTTAGACGCGGGAGATGCGGGTTTCGGGGAAGGGGAAGCAGCTTCGGGGGCGATGGGTTCTGGGTTCGAGTCGCCGAAGGGGAAAGTTTTAGTAAAGAAAAGCCCTGCGATCGCCGCCAGAGGTACTAAGATACCCACAGGTATTACCCATTTGGGAAATTGTTTTTTCGGAGGCGGGGCTTGATCTTCGTCTTCGTCTTCCTCGTCGTCATCTCGATCGAATTCTCCTTCTTGATAATAGTCTTCGCCTTCGGGCTCGACATCATCTAAACCTACAGAGTCGTCAGGCATTCCACTATCCAAGGGGTAAGGCATTGAATCCGCAGGCATCAGATCAATTTCATCTTCCCACGTAGGCGATCCCTCACCTGTTCGACGCCCGTAAACCTTTACAGTGTGAATTGATTCGAGTCCCAGCTTCGTCATGCCGGTGCGGATGAAATCGACCAATACCATTTGATCCGGTACTTTGTCTGCCTCCAGAATTATGTGGAGGCAGCCGTTGTCCCGCGTCACATCGGCGTTGATGCCTTTGGGTTTGAGTGTACGGTTGATGCTAGATGCGATCGCTTTTGGATCGCCTTGCTTGAGCAGTTCCCGCGGGTTCTGTTGTGTCATGGGTAGCGCTCTTTTTTTGGGGGGGGTGGAGAGCCGGCAAATAATATTAACCGATCGGCATTCGGCGGACAATATTTATTTACCACATTAACTTCTACTTTGCCATTCTGAGAGTATTTCTAGTATCTATTGACCTTTTGGCCCGTGAGCCGGTATAAAGCACATACCCGCTATCGAAATTTGTTGTAAAAATTTACAGTAAGGGGCCGATCCTGTGCCCTGTCGCGCATCAGCGGAACAAGCTAGAAAGTTCTATAACTTTGGTTTGCAGGGTTGAGATTTCTTCTCGCCCCCGCTTTAAAGAAGCTTCTAACTCTAGCAGCAAAGGCAAACTTTTTTGCAGTTTTTCTAGGCTGGCGTTCTTGACTTCTTGACGAAAATAGTATACTCGTTTCGGATTGCCGAGATCTAGAGCTTGAGCAATTTTATCATCGCGATCGCCCGCTTGGATCATCGCCTTTACCCACAGCCAAATCCGAAATTTACCAGTCAAGCCAGCCACAATCCTCAAACCAGGCTCGCTGCGGCCAGTTAACCCGGCCAATAAATCTAAAGCCGCGGAGGTATTGCCCTCGCGAATTGCATCGGCTAGTTGGAAGGTATTCTGGGCGTGACAGTGCACCAGTGCTGCAACTTCCTCCGGGTTCAGAGGTTGGCTGCGGTTGCCCGCAAACAGCAGCAATTTTTCGAGTTCGCTGTATAGCTGGCGGGTATCGCTGCCAATGGACTGGGCCAAAAGTTCGATCGCTGTGGCTGTCAATTTTACATTCATTTCGCCCGCGACTTGACGCACCCGCTGGGCTAATTCTTTGTCATTCCAAGGCGGAATCGGTGAAAATTCCCGCACTTGGGCGGACTGGGAAATTAACTTGGTAGACTTGAGCCGACTGTCGGGTTTTTTGAGGGATGTCAGCAGCAGCACGGTGGTAGGGGGAATCACTGGCAGCGTCCGTTCAAATTGGGCCAACAGTTCTGGAGAACACTGCTGCGTTACAGTCGTATTTGCCAGCCAGACAAAACGGCTGCCGGTACCGAAGGGCGGCGTTAAGGCTCGATCGAGCCCTTCGACCACAGCGTCGGCTCGATCGGCAATAATCTTGTCATAGTTAAAACTAGCCCAGTTGGGGTCGAGGACTGTTTGCCGCAAACTTGTCACAGCCTGCGTGATCGCAAAGTCGTCTTCCCCCCAAAACAGGTAAATTTGCATGAAAAACGCTCAGTAGCCCAAAAATCAGAGTTGCAGGTTCTGCAAGTCCAACATATCCTGAATTGGACTGTTGGATGCCCGCACCATAATATAAAATTTGGTGTGGGAGTTTGTCACCGCGAGGAAATCAAGATTGGATGATACTTATCAAGCTTACGTAAATCGGGTGGCGCGAATGACGCTGCTGGACTCCTACAAGTCCCAGGTGGAACACATTCAGGAATCTCCAAAATTTAAGCCCGACGAAGCAGGCAGGAGAGATCCTGTACCTTTTCCAGGTTATTCCGTGATTACGCCCCCTGCGGGGGAAGATGCAGAAAATGCTGCATTTTATAGTAATTTGCACTCGAGCCAACAACGGCTATTGCAGGAAATAGCGGAGGGTGCGCTCGTGGCACTGCCTCCTGATAGCTTCCATTTAACCGTAGCCGATTTGATTTGGAACAGCGCTTTTCGAGATGCCTCTGATAAAAATCCAGAATTTGAGGAGCAACTGCGCTCGCGCATGGCCGATCGTTTTGCCGCCTGCAAACCCTTGGCGGGCGGCGCTCCCATTCGCTGGATAGTGCTGGGGTTGATGGTGATGACTAGAGCTGTGGGTGTTTGTTTGGCACCGACGGACGAAAACTCTTACAAGCAAATTCTGGAGTTTCGCCGCTCGATCTATCAAAATCCCGATTTAATGGCTTTGGGAATCGAACAGCAATATCATTTTACGGCCCACATTACTCTGGCTTATTTTGGGGATGTCGGGCCGAACCTTGACCGCGATCGCTTGTGCGCTTTGCTGTCAGAGTTAAACGAGCAATGGCTGGACACGCCGCAAGAACTGTCCGTAAACCGAGTGGAACTGCGGAAGTTTGAGGACATGGCCACCTACCTCCGGCAACCGGAATGGCCTGTTTTTGAGTTTTAACGAAGGAAGAAGGAAGAGGGAAGAAGGAAGAAGCAAGAAGGAAGAGGGAAGAGGGAAGAAGGAAGAAGGAAGATTTTTTCCCATCTCCCACTCTCCCCATCTCCCACTCTCCCACTCTCTCGCCGCCTCTCCCCCTCTCCCCCTCTCCCCCTCTCGCTTGTGACAATAGTCAGGATATTGGCTATTAAATGCTTTAATTATTTTTGTTTGACAGTAAAGTCAAGGAAAAAATTTATGAAAAACCAGGAAAAATCAGTAATTCTGGTTTTTTACTTTTTGCTTAAAAAGTGACAGTACACGTTGTTGGTATCGGTTTAGATGGATCTGCTGGGCTGAGCGAATCGGCGCGGCAGGTTGTAGAAATGGCCGCTCTGCTAATAGGGAGCGAGCGCCATTTGAGCTATTTTCCCCAGCACGACGGAGAGCGCTGGGCGTTGGAAGATTTGACCGAAGCAATTCTGGAAATTCGGCGCTGGTGGGCGAGTGAACCCGAATTAGAGCCTTCTGCGGGGACGGTGGAACCCCGCGATCGACCGATCGTAATTTTAGTGGCCGGCGACCCGCTGTTCTACGGCTGGGGAAAGTTGTTAATTGCCCAATTGCCGGCAGAAAAATTGACTTTTCACCCCCACGTCAGTTCTGTGCAGTTGGCTTTTAACCGCTTGCAAATCCCTTGGCAAGACGCTCATTTTGTGGGTTCTCAAGGACGTTATTTTGAGGAACTGACGGCAAAACTCAAACTCGGTGTCGAGAAAATTGCGGTGCTCGCCGACGAAACTCATACTCCGGGGGCCTTGGCAAATTTGGTCAAAGCTCTAGATTTGCCTACACGCTACGAATTTTGGGTTTGCGAAAATTTGGGTTCTGCCCAGGAGCGCGTGGGCCTCCGTTCTCTGTCAGCTTTGCTGGGAGAGTCTTTTGCACCGCTGAGCGTGGTTGTGATGCTGCGGGAGTCCCCGCCTAGGGCAGAACCTTTGGATTTGGAAAAGTTGCCTTTGTTGGGAATACCGGATGCAGCTTTTATCGGTTGTGGCGACAAGCCGGGTTTGACGGTGGAACGGGAAGTGCGGGTGTTGGTGTTGGCACAATTGGCTTTGCAACCGGGACAAGTTGTCTGGGATGTGGGTGCTGGTAACGGTTCTGTGTCGATCGAAATTGCTCGTTTATTCCCGCAATCTGAGGTGTACGCGATCGAACAAACGGTTTCTGGTACTTCTGCCATCGAGTTCAACTACGGCCGTTTTGGGCTGCAAAATGTGTTCTCGATTCACGGAACCGCCCCGGAAATCTTGCACCGCTTGCGTCCTCCGCACCGAATTTTTATTGGCGGCAGTGGCGGAGGGTTGACTAAAATTTTGGGTGTTTGCGCGCTGCGGCTGCTCCCTGGAGGCTCGATCGTGCTTGCGTTGGATGCTTTTGAGGATATTGCTACTGTTTTGAGCTGGATGGGCGATCGGGTGCGCCGGGAACCGCACTGGAGTTATCGAATCGTGCAAGTGCAGTTATCGCGTTCTGTGGCTGGGGGGAATTCAACTCGTTTTGATGCGTTGCGGCCTGTTTCGATTGTGACGATCGATCGACACTTGAATTAATGTCTGAATTTTAACCGCTGATTTAAGCTGATTAGGGCTGATTAACGCTGATTTGAATCAGGAAGAGTAAGGTTGCGGTTGCTAGTAGCAATAAAATGCCGGCTGCACCTGCTAGGGGTTTCGCGGCTATTCCTGTAATCCATTCTGGTGCGCGGCCTGTCGGATTAATTGCACCTTCTGTATCTACGGTAGTTATACCCCAAATCCAAGCTGCGTGAATGCCGATCGCCAATCCCAAACTACCATTGTCGGCGATGCGGGCTAATGTTAAAACCATCCCCATCAGCCACAATCCTGGCAGTTGCGGTAGAGTTTCTTTTGCGGCCCAAATTAGGTGGGCGATCGCGAAAATGAAACTGGCGATCGCTGCTGTGATTAGCATTGAGTAATCTTTCTGGAGGATTGTTTGCAAGCAGCCGCGAAAGATTAACTCTTCTGTGCTGCTAATCCACAGTGCTAATAACAGAGTCAGCAGACTAGCAGGGCTAAAAATTAAAGCCCAAGGATTAATTTTTTTTTCGCCTGTCTCGCTGGAAAATTCCCCGATTTTTAGCTCGATCCAGCCTGCGCTTAATTGCAGACCGAATAAAATTACTAAGCTGATTATTCCTAATCCTAATCCCCGCAGTAATGACATCAAAACTGCGGGTTGCAATTCCCAACCCCAGTTAGTAAAAGACGTGTTTTCGACCCAACTTGTCGCCCATAAAATGAAGGGGACAATCACGTAGAGGGAAGCTAGTAAAGGTAGTTTTTTGTTTCCCAGGGGTTGAGGCGGATGCCATTTGAGGGCGATCGCCAGCACAATCGCTGCGGGAAGCCACACAACAATCCAAGTTGAGAAAAACAAGATTATTTTGACAATTGCTGGTATTGACGGCGACAGCAGTCGCAGGTTGTTTATGCTATTCCACATTTAAGGGGTTGCAACTGTAATACTGTTGACTGTTGCTGGGGGGGTAACAACCAGCCTGAAACCCATACCTTTGTAAGGATTGAGCCAATGTGTGCTAAAAAAAGATAGGCAGCATAATTGTTACACGCTTGCCTATCTCAAAAATAATGATACCAACATTCTACCTCATTCATTTAAAAAAACAACTCAGTTCAGCTCAATTTAAACTGATTGAAATCTTGCTACCATTGATACAATCAGAAAAACAAGTGAGATTAGAACGGCTCTCGCGGGTATTTCCCTATCCAATTACAACAGAAAGTCGGCGTAGAAAACTACAAAGGTTTCTCGATTTGCCTCACTTAAC